>NZ_VIGC02000010.1 GCF_006569185.2 Litorilinea aerophila
AGTGGCTGCAGGACAAAGCGTGGCGAGAGGATGAAGAACTGGCCCCGCTCCTGCAGCAATTCCTGGATGAGTACAACGACCGCCCACATCAGGGCTTGGCCATCCCTGGCTTGTCGCCCAATGAGTTTGCCAAGCGTATTTGGCTCATGTAGTCAGTTGTCAATGTCCAGAGTGTCGTTGACTATTACAGTATTTTTGAATTTTTGAACCACAGATTCCACAGATAGCGCTAAAGTAACCATCCCCCCCTCACCCCCAGCCCTTCTCCCCCGCCGGGGGAAGGGGGTTAGGGGGATGGGGGCAGAGTCATCGCAGAACAAAATCATTGTAAATCATTTCCCGATGAAAGGGAAGTGGCATTTGTCGCATTTTGTCGCATGGGAACTTGCCGGGGAGGGGTGGCCACCCTGGGAGGCCGGTGCAGCCGTTCACGCCCTGCCGATTGTCTGACCAGGAGACATCGTAGGTCCGGTTTCCATACCGGACAAGCGGTCACGTATGGAAACCGGACCTACGGAATCATGAACGTCACTTCGTCAAACAATCGGTACGGCTCTACTGCACAAAGGTCAAATGAGGACGCTGACCCACGCAGATGAACGCTGATTCGGGCGATTCTCTCCTGCGTTTCTTGGCGCCTTTGCACCTTGGCGCCTTTGCGTTCAAAAATGCCCTTTTGCAGGGGAGTCAGCGGTAGCAGGGGAGTCAGCGGTATCAATCCGGGACTGAGGCGGCATTGGCATCGAGCTGGGGCTGGATGGCCACGGGCGCGGCGGCCGGCTCCTCTGTGTCCCGGCCCGGCGCGCGATGGCGGAGCAGGGGGTGGGGCGCGGTGTCCAGGGTGAGCTGGAAGACGTCGGGCCGGGCGTAGTGGCCGGCCACGTCCAGATGCCAGCGGGCCCGCTGGACTCGCTCGGGCTGGATTTCGCCGTACAGGATGCCCTGCTCGTTGTGGAGGGGGCCGGCGATGACCCGGCCGAAGGGATCGACGATGGCGCTGTCCCCGCCGTTGATCCATTCGGGCATCTCCTCCCCATAGTGGCGCTTGAAGGCGAGGTCGTCCGGGATGTCCTCCCGGCGCAGGGCGATGGAACAGCCCGCCACGTAGACGCCTCCCTCCCGGGCAATGTGACGCAGGCTGGAAAGCCAGGGCTCCCCCCGGTCCCAGGTAGGGGCCAGGTAGAGCTGGACGCCCCAGGCGTAGAGGCAGTAGCGGGCCAGGGGCATGTAGTTCTCCCAGCAGATAAGGCCGCTGACCCGGGCGAAGGGCGTGTCGTAGGCCGCCAGGGTGCTGCCGTCCCCGGGCGTCCAGACCATGCGCTCCGGGCCGGTGGGGACCAGCTTGCGGTGTCGGCCCAGGATCTCCCCCTGGGCGTCGATGTAGAGCAGGGTGTTGTAGAGGCTGCTGTTGCTGGCGTCCTGGTTGCGTTCGTTGACCCCGATGGCCACGTAGACGCCGGCGTGGCGGGCTGCCTGGCAGATCTGCCCCACCGCCGGCCCGGGGATGGTGACCGATTGGGCCAGGAGGTGGGCGTAGAGCTCGCCCAACAGCCCCCCTTCGCCCGGCGGTACGGCCCAGACCCAGTCGGGGTAGGCGGGGATGAAAGCCTCTGGGAAAAGGACCATCCGGGCGCCCTGGCGGGCCGCTTCCGCGATCAGGTCGCAGGCTCTGGCCACCGTGGCGCTGCGATCCAGGAACACCGGGGCCGCCTGCACGACGGCCAGGGTAAAGGTGGACATGAGGGCTCTCCTTTCCGGTCAAGGTGCAATATTCTGGTTCAGACGGAACAGATTCTGGGGATCGTAGCGCCGTTTGACCTGGACCAGCCGCTCCCACACCGGGGGCGTGTAGGCATCCCGCACCCGGTTGGCCCCTTCGTCGCTCAGGAAATTGACGTAGACGCCCCGGGCAAAGGGGCGGGTGGCCTGGTGGAAGGCCTGCACCCAGGCCAGACAGCGTTCGTCCTCTTCCGGCCGCTGCCAGCGGGTGTGGATGTTCAGGACAAAGGGCGTGCGGCGATGGGCATAGGCCGTGGCCTCCTCCGGCACCCGGGCCGGTGCACCTTCCATGTGGGGAATGAAGATTTCGCATTCGTCGCTGGGCAACTGGGCCCCATAGCGCAGGATTTCCTGAATGCAAGGGTCGGAGAGCTCGGCCAGATGGTGGGACTTCCAATAGTTGCGGGCGCCGTGGCCGACCAGGCCATCGAAGCCGGACTGCCACTCCACCCAGCGGTTCATGCCCACGGCTTCGCCCAGGGAGGGGGTGGCCTGGCGCATGGGCTCGATCAGCCGGGCGCCTTCGGCCTCGGCTCCCAGCCAGACGAAGGGCACCACCAGCACCCGCTGGCCGTGGACCTCGGGCGGCAGGAAGGGCAGGGGCGGCGCATGGCGGATCACCATCCAGGCGGTCATCTCGTCCGGCAGGGTGCGCACATAGTCCCGGTGGAAGCGCATGTAGTTGCCGGCGTCCTCGAAGCGCTTCACCATCAGGCCCGAGTAGACCTCCGGCCCCAGGGGGACACAGCGGAAGGTGAAGCGGGTGACCACGCCGAAGTTGCCGCCGCCGCCCCGCAGGGCCCAGAAGAGATCCGGGTGTCCGTCCGGGCTGGCGTGGCGGACCTGCCCGTCGGCCGTCACCACCTGGGCGGCCAGCAGATTGTCCACGGCCAGCCCGTGCTTCCGGCTGATCCAGCCGAAGCCGCCGCCCAGGGCCAGGCCACCCACCCCCGTGTGGGAGATGATGCCGCCCCCGGAGACGGCCAGCCCGTGGCGTTGGGTTTCCTGGTCCATGTGGGCCAGCAGCGCGCCGCCCTCCACCTGGGCCGTCCGGGCCTGGGGATCCACCTGAACCCGGTTCATGGGCGAGAGGTCGATCATGAGGCCGCCGTCGCAGGAGCCGTTGCCGGCGGAATTGTGGCCGCCGCCCTTGACGGCCAGCAGCACGCCATGTTCCCGGGCAAAGTTCACCCCGTGGACCACATCCTCGGTGGTGGTGCAGCGGGCGATCAGGCCGGGGTGCCGGTCGAAGATGCCGTTCCAGATCTGCCGGGCCTCCTCGTATCCGTCCATGTCCGGCCGCAAGAGTGGGCCGGACAGGTTGGCCGCCAGGGCATCCACCGCGGCGGCAGGTACCAGGCGGCTTTCGCCCGAGAGGCCAGTCAACGTCAGGGTACGCATGCCAATTCTCCTTTCCTTTGCATGGGCCGAACCAGAGGCTGATCCGGTGACAGCGTGGGGTAGACCTGGCCGGCTTCACCCGCCTGCCATCGACCGGGTGTCACCAGTATGGCCCATGGGGCCGCCGCTGTCGTCTAGCAAAGGTTTATGGGGAGGGTTTATGGTTCAAATGAGATGGCGATTGCGGGCCTGCATCACCGCCTCGGTGCGGCTGCGGACGTCCAGCTTGCCGTAGATGTGGTGGGTGTGGGCCTTGACGGTGCCCAGCGAGATGCCCAGGCGGGCGGCAATTTCAGCGTTGGTACAGCCGCCGGCCATCAGCCGCAGGACTTCCAGCTCCCGGGGGGTGAGGGCTTCCAGGGGGGCGGTCGGTGTTGGCGCCGGGGGGTGGGTCGCCGCGGCCAGATCGGCCAGCGCCGTGTGGACCAGCGAGGTCGGCGGCTTCCCCGCCACCGCTTCGGCCGGAGGCGGGTCCTTGCCCACCAGCGCCGCCGCGGCTGCCCGGGTGGAGAGGGGGCTTTGGGGGTGGTGGGCTGCCCAGGCTATCAGGTGCCTGCCCTGGCGGGGCTGGCCGGTCTGGAGCTGGAACTGGCCCACCACCAGCAGAACGGCCAGCATCAGGGGCGTAGATGCCAGGGCTGTGGCTTCCTGGAGGGCCTGGTGAAGCAGCCGGGCGGCATCCGGATGGTCGCCGGCCACCACGGACACCTGCCCCAGCCCGGCCAGCGCCGTGGCCAGCCCGCCCCGGTCGCCCAGGCCCTGGTACAGCTCCAGGCTTTGGTGATAGCAGCGCCGGGCTTCGGCCACGTCCCCGCTTTGCAGGGCCAGCTGGCCCAGGTGCGTGAGGGCCACGGCCATGCCTTGCGGGTCGTTGAACCGTTGGCGGAGGGCATAGCCGGCCTGGAAGTGCTGCCGGGCACCGGCCAGATCGCCTGTGGCCTGGGCGATCTGACCCAGGTCGTTGTGGCAGTAGGCCAGGAACCACTGGTTGCCCGTCTGGCTGGCGATGGCGAAGGCTTCCTGGGCACAGCGCCGGGCGGTGACCAGATCGCCCTGCCCCAGGGCGGCGTTGCATAACACATACCAGGCAAACATCAGGTTCCCCGTATCCTGGCGGGCTGCGCTATCGGCGCGGGCCTGGAGGCCCAGCAGGCGGGCCTCGCCGTACTTGCCCTGGACCAGGGCCAGGACACCCAGGGCCGGGAGGGGATCCGCCTGTCTGTTCCGGATGAGGTCTGCGTCCAGGTCCTCCAGCAGGGTCCGGCTGCGGGTGAGTGCGGCCTGGGCATCGGCCAGCCGGCCCAGGCGGATCAGGAGCCAGCCCTGGTGGGTCAGGAGCTCCGCCAGCAGGCGGGTCGCCTGGGAGGAAGGCGGCCCGTTGTCCAGGGCCTGGATCGCCTGGCCGAAGGCTTCAGCGCCTTCCTGGTAGCGGCCCTGGAACTGGCAGAACAGGGAGAGGGCCACCGCGGCCTGATCCAGGACGTCCACGTCGGCCTGGGCAGCGGCCCATCGCCAGGCGTGGCGCACGTTCTCCCGCTCAGCCGCGATGGCCCGGGTAGCGCCGGGCTGATCGCCACCCCGCATGGCCGCCGCGTGGTTGGCCAGGAGCTGGCAGTAGAAGCGGGCGTGGGCGGTCTGGGCTTCCCGCACCGCGTGGGGCTGGGCTGCCAGTTTTTCGGCTGCGTACTGTTGCACCAGCAGGTGGAGCTGGCACCGGCCCTGGCCATCGGCGGCCAGTAGGGACTTGTCCACCAGCGCGGCCAGGTGTTGGGGCGTGGCGTGGGCCACCTGTTGGGCTGCCTGGAAGTCGAAGGAGGCGGGAAAGACCGAGAGGCGGGCCAGGACGGCCTGGAGATGGGGGGAGAGGTGGCGCCAGCTCTGGTCGAAGAGGGCCTGCATGCTGCGGTGTCGGGGCGGCAGCTCCTGCCGGGTGGTGCTGAGGAAGTGGAGGCTGCGCTGGATTTCCGCCAGGATGGCGGCGCAGGGGAGCATGTGGGTCCAGCCGGCGGCCAGCTCCAGGGCCAGGGGGTTGCCCTCCAGCAGGCGACAGATGCGCACCACGTCGGCCCCTTCCCGCGCCAGGGAGAAGTCCCAGCGCATGCGCCGGGCCCGCTCTACAAAGAGCTGCACCGCGCTGAAGGTTTCTGGGCGGGGGGTGTGGTCGTGGGGTGGGTAGTCCAGCCCGTGGACCGGGAACCGCCATTCTGCCTGGCTGTGGAGCGGCTCCCGGGCCGTTACCAGGAGCTGGAGGCGAGGGGCATGGCGGAGGAGGTCCAGGAGCGCGGGGCCGCTCTCCGCCAGGTGTTCCATGTTGTCCAGCACCAGGAGCATCTGTCGGTGTTGCAGGTATTCCTGGAGTTGTTGCCAGGGGGTATCGTGGTGGCTGGTGGGCGGCAGGCCCAGGGCATCCACCAGGGCATGGCCCAGGGCCTGGGGCGTCTGGATGGACTGGGCTGCCACAAAGGCGAGCCCCTGGGCGAAGCGGGGCGCGACCCGCCGGGCGGCCTCCAGGGCCAGCCGGGTCTTGCCGATGCCGCCGGGCCCGACCAGGGTGAGGAGACGGCAGCCTGGCTCGGCCAGCCGGGCCTCCAGCTCATCCAGTTCCTGGTGGCGACCGACCAGGGGTGTGGGTTGCCGGGGGAAGGTGGGTGGTAGCCTGTCCACGGCAGAGGGATCCTGGTGAAACGGTGGGCCGATACCGGGGAGCTTTTCTGGGGATACTATACCCCATCGGCCCGTCTATGACAAGGGGGAAGATGGGTAAAACCCAAAAATTGGGCGTTGACAATCCATCATAAAGGCGCTATATTGGCAGAGTAATCCGTCAAATTTTCCTCGAAAACCTGCAAAATCCTGCAGAAAACGTTCGTTTTTCCTGTCTGATTCATCGATCTGGCCGAGAAAGGACCGGGATTTCGCCACCGCTTTGGACAGATCCGGCAACGGTCCTCATCCATTCCTCTGTAGCCCTGAAGGAGAAAGGCATATGCGACTTCGATTCTGGCTTTCCACCCTGGTGATCCTGAGCTGGCTGCTCGGCGCCTGTGCCGGCGGCGCCACGCCGGCAGCCCCGACCGGTGGCGGTGAAACGGCCGGGTCCGAGGCCCCGAGCAGCGGTACCGAGAAGATCACCCTGCGCTTCTGGTCCCACCAGAACCCGGCCTTCATTGCCGCCAACGAGACCCTGATCCAGCTCTTCGAGGAAGCCCACCCGGACGTGGACATCGTCTATGAACAGTTCCCCTACGATGTCTTCATCCAGACCCTGCAGACCTCCATGCCGGCCGGCACCGAGGCCGACGTCATCGAAATGTTCGGCACCTGGGTCTGTACCTACGCCAACGGAGGGCGCCTGGCCCAGCTCCCGGAGGACATCGTGGCGGCCGCGGAACTGCGCGACCTGATGTACGAAGCGCCCCTGGGCGGATATACCTGCAACGGCAATCTGTATGGCCTGCCCAACGAGTTCAATCTGGAAGTGGGCGGGGCCCTGGTCAACCCCAAGTTGTTCGAAGAAGCCGGGCTGCCCTATCCGCCCCAGTGGCAGACCATGGACGACCTGATCGCGGATGCCGTGGCGCTGACCAAGGTGGAGAACGGCCAGATGACCCAGGCCGGCTTCCACTTTGTCACAGGCGATGGCATCCCCTTCCTCCTCTTTGAGGGGATCCTGGAGCAGGGCGGGCAGTATATCAACGGGCCGGAAACGCCCGGCGACTACTTCAACCTGGACAGCCCGGAAGCGCTGGATACCGTCCGCTGGATGGTCAACGTGGTGCAGGACCGGGGGGTGATCGACCCGGTCCTCTTCAACGGGGAATCCAACTGGGTGGGGGACGCCTTCTTCAACGGCCAGGTGGCCATCGGCTTCGTGGGCTCTTGGGCCGCGGCGGAAGGGCTGATCAACTACCCGGACATGGAGTTCGACTATGTGCGGGTGCCACCCCTCTTCGGCGACACCTACCACTTTGCCGCCGACTCGGGCTGGGGCAAGGTGGTCTCGGTCAACACCCAACACCCGGATCTGGCCTGGGAATTCGCCCGCTTCATGACCCTGGAGCGGGACAACGCGGAGACCTGGAACAAGATGACCGGCACCATCCCTGCCCTGAAGGCGCCGGTGGAGGAGCGGACCATCCTGGACAAGGTGCCCTGGATCGAGGCGGTGCTGCCCATCCTGGGCGGCGGCGAATTCCTGGGGCCGGTGCTGGATCGGGATCAGCTCTTTGGCGACATCATCTATCCCCACGTGCTCTCCGCCCTCCAGGGCGTGGAGACGGCGGAGGAGGCCGTGCAGGCCATTGACGACGAAGCCGACGAGATGGCCGAGCAAATCCTGAGTACGCAGCAGTAACGGCTGCGCCCTGGGGAGACGCGGCCATGGCACGGCGTCTCCCCAGGGCGGGCACCGAAAGATAGGCCTGGCAGATCCAGAGGAGATGCGGCATGGGTACGTGGAATCTGGGGCGAAGGGGTGGAAGAGGGGCCGTGCGCCGCTACCAGAATCGGTTTGTGGCAGCCACCCTGACCCCCATCATGCTGTACATGATGGTGTTTACCCTCTTCCCCATGGCCTGGGGAATCATCCTGAGTTTCTTCAACTACAGCGCCACCCGACAGGGCAGTGGCTTCCTGGACCTGGGCGGCGCCAATCCCTTTGTGGGGCTGGCCAATTTTCAGGCCATGTTCGCCGAGACCAAACAGGCCACCCAATTCCGCACCAGCGTGATCAACACCCTGATCTTTGCCTTTGTGGTGCTGCCGGTGAACCTGTCCATCACCCTGCCCCTGGCCGCCCTGATTGAATCGGTCGCCCCACGCCTGAAGAGCGTCTTTCGCGGCATCTATTTCCTGCCCACGGTCACGGCCTCGGTGGCGGTGGCCCTCATGTGGGGCTTTCTCTACCATCCCACCCAGGGGCTCTTCAACACCATCCTGCGGGCCCTGGGGGGTACGCCCATCGCCTGGCTGACCGACCCGCGCCTGACGGTGGTGGGCATCCCCATCGCCATGTGGGCTGTCATTTTCGCCTATGTCTGGCAGGACATGGGCTACAACCTCATCATCTTCATCGCCGCCCTGCAGGGTATCCCGGCCTCGCTGAAGGAGGCAGCCCGGGTGGATGGTGCCAATGCCCTCCAGGTCTTCTGGCACATCGTCCTGCCCCTCCTGCGGCCGACCCTGCTCTTTGTCTGTGTCATGACCATGATCTCCTCTTTCCAGGTCTTCGAGATCTTCCAGATCATGACCGGTGGAGGCCCCCGGGATCAGACGTTGACCATGGTTTTGAACATCTACGAAAATGCCTTCCGCTTTCAGCGCATGGGCTGGGCCTCGGCCATGTCCCTGGTGCTCTTCTTTCTGATCATGGCCGTGACCCTGATCCAGCTGCGCCTCCTGCGCACCCAGTGGGAGTACTGAGATGGCCAGCATCACCGTTCCCAAGCCCCGGGCACAGGGCCGTGTGGCCTCCGTCCAATTTCGCTGGATCGGGAAGACCCTGGTCTATCTCTTCCTGATCCTGGGGTGCATGGCCACCCTGGTTCCCTTCCTGTGGATGGTGTTCAACTCCCTGAAGACCTCCTCGGAGATCATTCGGGTGCCGCCCACCTTTTTCCCTGAGCATCCGACCCTGGAGAGCTTTCGCACCATCTTCACCGACCCCAAGGTGCCGTTGGCCCGTTTCTATTTCAACAGCACCTTCGTGGCCGTGACCAATGTGGCCATCCAGTTGTTTACCAGCTCCCTGGCCGGCTACGTCTTCGCCAAATACCGTTTTCGGGGGAAGAACCTCCTCTTCGGCTTCATCCTGGCCAGCATGATGATCCCCTTCCAGGTCACCATCATCCCGGCCTATCTCCTCATCGTCAAGCTGGGGCTGGTGGACACCCTCTGGGGGCTCATCGTGCCCAGCGCCGTCAATGCCTTCGGCATCTTCCTGATGAAGCAGTTCATCGAGGGGCTGCCCGGCGAACTGCTGGATGCCGCGCGCATCGACGGCGCCGGCGAGTTCGGCATCTACTGGCGTATCGTGCTGCCCCAGGTGGGGCCGGCCCTGGCCACGCTGGGGGTGCTCAATTTCATGGGGGTATGGAATTCGTACCTCTGGCCTCTGATTGTCATCACCACCCACGAGCGGCGGACCCTGCCCATCATGTTGACGTGGTACAACTCCCAGCACGGCACCCGCTACGACCTGACCATGGCCGCGTCCATCCTGGTGGTGCTGCCCATCATCGTCGTCTACCTCCTGGCCCAGCGCTGGGTGGTGCAGGGGATTGCGTTGACGGGCATGAAGTGAGGGAGCCGCCCCCGTGGCGGTCCATCCCGCCGTTCGGCCTTGCTCGCAGGGACAGGGGGCCAGAGGCGCGCCCCTGGACACCGCCCTGTCCGTGGCGGGCGCAGCAAGCAGCGCCCCTCCAGGGGTGGCCGGTGGGCGAACCCGACGATCTGGGCGGATATCCCTGGCATCACCAAAATTGACAGGTGGGCCCGCCCATTTCATAATAGGTTATCGTTTCTGCCCAAATCATTTGAGGTCGGTCGAATTCATGGTTGCATCTACCAACAACGCCAAATCCTCCCTCTCCCTGGTGGAACGCCAGGATGCGCTGCGGCGCCTGATCAACCAGCAGAGCCGGATCACCGTGGCCCAAATCTGCGAGCTCTTCTCGGTGAGCGAAGCCACGGCCCGGCGAGACCTGGACGCGCTGGCCGAATTGGGCGAGATCCAGCGGGTCCACGGCGGCGCGGTGGCCGTGCGCAAGGCGCCGCCCGAGCCGCCCGTCCTGCAGCGCGCGGCGGAGCAGGCAGAGTTCAAGCAGCGCATCGGGCGCCGGGCGGCGGAGCTGGTGGCGGATGGGGAGACCATCTTCCTGAGCAGCGGCACCACGGCCCACGAGGTGGCCCGGCATCTGCGGGGGCGGCAGCTCACTGTCATCACCAACTCGCTGCTGGTCATCAACGAGCTGAGCAACGCCCGGGGCATTTCCCTCATTGCGCTGGGCGGCAGTTTCCGGCGCAGCGAACTCTCCTTCATCGGCCACATCACCGAACAGGCCCTGACCGAACTGCGGGCCGACAAGGTGATCATGGGCATGCGGGCGGTGGATCCGGACGAAGGGCTGACCAACGACTACCTGGCAGAGACCCAAACGGACCGGGCCATCCTGCGCATCGGCCGCCAGGTCATCCTCGTGGCGGACCACACCAAGATCGGCCGGGTGGCCACCGCCTTCGTCGCACCCCTGGATGCCGTCCACACCCTGGTCACCAACCGGGAGGTTCCCCCCGAGATCGTGGAGGCGTTCGAGGCGAAAGGAATCCAGGTGCTGCTGGCCTGATCCTGCCGACGGGCCTGCATGCTCATCCCGGCGGTGATCCAGCCGGGCCTATCGCTGCCCGGCCGAGATTCACGCCGGTTGTTCCACCTCCTGTAGCACCCCTTCCAGCTCCTCCACCAGCCGGTCCGCATCCTCCTGGTTGAACACCAGGGGCGGCTTAATCTTGAGCACGTTGTGAAACGGACCATCGGTGCTGAGCAGGATCCCCCGCTCCCGCATGGCTTCCACGATGGCCTGGGCTTCCCCGGCGGCCGGCGCCAACGTCTCCCGATCCCGCACCAGTTCCACGCCCAGGAAGAGGCCGCTGCCCCGCACATCCCCGATGAGGGGATGGCGTTCCTGCAGGGTTTTCAGCCGGGCCTTGAGATGCTCCCCCACCCGGCGGGCGTGCTCCTGTAGATTTTGCTCCTCGATGACATCCAGCACGGCCAGCCCCACGGCACAGGAGACCGGGTTGCCGCCGAAGGTGTTGAAGTATTCCATGCCGGTGACGAAGGATGCCGCGATTTCCGGCGTGGTCACCACCGCGGCCAGGGGGTGGCCGTTGCCCATGGGCTTGCCCATGGTGACGATGTCCGGCACCACGCCGTGGGTCTCAAAGCCCCAGAAGTGGGTTCCCACCCGTCCGAAGCCAATCTGGACTTCGTCGGCGATGCACAGGCCGCCCGCCGCCCGCACCAGGGCATACATCTGCGCCAGATAGCCGGGCGGGAAGACCACCTGCCCGCCGGTGCCCATGAGCGCCTCGGCGATGAAGGCCGCCACGCCCCGACCGGCCTCCTCCACCTGGCGGATGATCCCGGCGGCTTCCTCCACATAGGCGGCCACGGGGTCCTCTGCATGGCGGAAGCGCCCCCGGTAGGTGCAGGGCATGGAGAGGGTGTGCACCCAGGGCGGCGCCCCGGCACCGCCGGGCCCGTCGAACTTGTAGGGTGAAATGTCGATCAGGCTGCTCAGGTTGCCGTGGTAAGCACCCGCCAGGACCAGCATATCCTGGCGACCGGTGTAGGCCCGCACCAGGCGCAGGGCCAGGTCGTTGGCCTCGCTGCCCGAGTTGACGAAGAACCAGACGGACAAGTCCCCAGGCATGTGGGCCGTGAGCCGTTCGGCCAGGGTGATGATGTGCTCGTGGAGATAGCGGGTGTTGGTGTTGAGCAGGGCGGCCTGGTGGGCCAGGGCGGCTACCACGGCCGGATGGCTGTGGCCCACGTGGCAGACGTTGTTCACGCAGTCCAGGTAGGCCCGGCCTTCCGCATCGTACAGGTACTGGCCCTGCCCGCGGACCATGTGGAGCGGCCGGCGGTAGGAGACGCTGAGGGTGGGGTTCAGGTATCGGCGCCGCGCGGCCAGGATGGTCTGCTCATCCCGGCCAGGCTGGGCCGGCGCAGCAGCCAGGGACGGAAACGCGGGCAGGCCACAGGCCTGGCGGAAGACGCCGTGGGCCACTTCTGCCGGGACAGGGTCCAGCCGTTCCAGGGCCGCCCAGACGGGCCCCGCGCTGATCTGGTGGTACGGGTTTTCCGGCTCGATGAGGGCCCGTTCGGCGGAGAGGGCGGCACTGACGGCCAGCCGGGCCCGGATCAGGCCGTCGAGGAGGGCGACCTCGGTGGTGGTCAGGGGAATGACCTGGTGATAGCCGGCCACCAGGTGCGCGGCTGCCTGGAGCGGCTCCGGGCTGGCCAGGAGCGCGTAGGTGGCGGCGATGGCCACCTCGCAGATCAGGGGCGCATGGAGCATGTCGCCGAAGTCCAGCAGGCCAACCACCTGCCCCTGGGCCACCAGCACGTTGTGGTCGTTGGCGTCGTTGTGGATCACCTGGGCCCGCAGGGTGGGCAGGTAGGGGCGCACCTGCTGCTCAAAGCGCTCCAGGGCCCGTTCCACCCACCGGCGTCGCACCGGGTCTGGGATGGCGTGGAGGCGGGGGCGGATAACCCGGTGGGCGTGGGCCAGGTTCCAGGGGATGTCCCGCTCCATGGCCGGGTGTTGGAAGTCGGCCAGGGCCTGGTCCAGCCGGGCCAGGAAGGCGCCCAGCCCCCGCAGGAGCTCGGGCGAACGGTCCGGGCAGCGTACCAGTGGTTCGCCGGGCAGATAGGAGAGCAGGCGGATGAAATGGCGCTGCCCATCATGCTCGACGATGGGCATCTCCTCCCCAGAGCGGGCGGGGATCAGCCGGGGCACCCCGGGAAGGGCGGTCAGGTGTGCCAGGGCGCGGTTCTGGAAGTCCAGTTCGGCCGGGTCGTGGTCGGCGTTTCCCACCTTGAGGATGTAGCGCTCCTCTCCGGCGCTGAGGAGGAAATTGGCATCCAGCTCGCCGGGCAGGCGTTGGGCCTGGACCTGCAACCCGTAGTGCTGGGCGGCGATCTGCCGGGCATGCGCTTCGGTCAACGGTGGTAGGGGCATGGGATAGTTCCTCCTTGGCCATTTGGACGGGGAGTAGGCATCTGCAGATTTGTGGCGCCGCGGGGGATAAAGAAGGTTGAATCTGCGTTCATCCGCGTGATCTGCGTCCTTTTTCTGGGCAGGGTACCCATTCCGCATCAGATGCCAAATATTTCCCCAGAGAAATCTGGCAAAATCTGTGTCCATCTGGAGAACCTGTGGTTCCTCCAGTGGACGCACCTGTCGTTGTGGTTTCGATGATTCTATAAGGGAGATTCTATAGCGGAGCCATGGAAAAGGAAAAATGGGCAGGGTAAAAGCCGTATGTTCGCGTCGGGAGTGTCGTGGCAGGATCGGCTTTTGCAGGGGGCTGTGCTTTCGTTGCCCTCTGGGGTAAAATAATCGAAGGTCAGGAACGAATCTACCTTTTCTTCCCACATCTCCACATCCAAGGAGGCTTCCCATGACACGGATCGGACGCATGGTCGTCACCCTGGGCCAGGACTTTGTCATCCGGGAGGAGGCGGTGCCGGACCCCGCGCCGGGGACGGTGCTCCTGCGCCAGGAACTGGCCGGGATCTGCGGCACGGATTTACATAACTGGCAAAAGGGGCTGAAGCAGCCCACCCTGCTGGGGCACGAGGCGGTGGGTATCGTGGAGGCCCTGGGCCCGGGCGTCACCACCGACTACCTGGGTAACCCCATTCGGGAGGGCGACCGGGTGATCTTTCACCCCCGCAACAGCGGCGTGGCCTACGGATTTCGAGGGCTGGACGACCCCTTCACCGGCGGTTTTGCGGATTACATCTACCTGTCGGACCAGCAGAATTGTTTCATCAAGACCCAGGCGCCGCCGGAGGTGGCGGTGCTGGCTGAGCCCTTCGCGGTGGGCGTCCACGCGGCCATGCGGGCCCGGGTTCAGATTGGGGACACGGTGATCATTCAGGGTTCGGGTGCCATTGGCCTCATGTGTCTGGTGGCGGCCAAGATCAGCGGCGCGGCCCGGCTGATCGTGGTGGGCGGGCCGGCCGGTCGCCTGGCCCTGGCCCGCCGGCTGGGCGCGCACGTGACCATCGACATCGAGGAGGTGCCCGATGTGGCCGAGCGCAAGGCGCTGGTCCTGAGCCACACCCCGCGCGGGGCCGGGGCCAATGTGGTCTTCGAGTGTGCTGGCTTCCTGCCGGCCTTCCCAGAGGGGCTGGAGTATGTGGCCGAGGATGGCACCTTCGTGGAGGTGGGCCACTTTGTGGACGTGGGCACGGTGGCCGTGAACCCCAACCGCCACTTCCTGCGGCCCAATCTGCGCCTGGAGGGGATCTGGGGGAGCCGCTATCACCACTTCGTGCGGGGCGCGGCCATCCTGGAGAACCAGGAGTTTCCGTTTGGCGAGATGGTGAGCCACGTGCTGCCCCTGGAGCGGATTCGGGATGGCTTCGCTGCGCTGGACGGCTCCTACCGGCTGGGTGACGAGACGGTGGTCAAGGTGGCGGTGAGCGGTGGCGAGCATGCGCCATGACGAAACCGGTGGATGAGGAGCGGGCTGAGCTCACTCCTTGGATTGTGAGAACGTCAGGCGATTGCCGAATGGATCGGTGAGGGTCATGACCCGGCTTCCCCATTCCGTATCCTCAATGGCAGGCTTCAGGTACCGGTAGCCGCGCTCGTTCAGCTCCCTGTGGAAATCTTCGATCCCCGAGATGGCTATGATGACCCGGGAGCCCGGCGTGGTGTCCCCATGGTGTTCAGAGAGGTGGAGCACACAATCATCCCGGGAGACCTGCAGATACACGGGGAAGTTCTCACCGAATCGATGCTCCCAATCGATGGTGAAACCCAGGAAATCGACGTAAAATTCCTTCGCCTTTGCCAGGTCGAAGATTCGCAGGATGGGTGTCGTATGGCCTAGTTTCATAACTGACTCCTGTGGTCTAACGCCCAGAATCTCCCGGAAACGATGCCGGGCTATCGGCCTGGCTGTTTGCCCAGTCCAGCAGAGCCTGGGCTTCGTCCCAGCCCGGCTGGCGGCGTAGGGCCTCCATGGCCCAGCGCCGCGCCTCCTGACGGTCGCCCCGGGCTTTGGCCAGCTCGGCGTAGCGCAGGGGGAGATAGGGGGCGTCTGGCTCCAGTTGGGCGGCTACGGCCAGTTGGGCGGCGGCATCCTCCAGGCGATTCAGCGCAATGAGGGTATTGACATAGTTGCGGCGCAGCATGGCGTTCTGCCCGTCCAGCTCTACGGCCCGGGCGTAGGCCTCGGCCGCAGCCATCTCATCACCCAAACGAGAACGGGCATCGGCCAGCATGGCCCAGATGGAGCCATCGCTCGCACCCAGGGCAACCAGCTCCTCTGCAGCCTCGACCACCCCTGCCCAGTCTTCCCGGTCATGGCGCCATGCTACCAGAAGAGCCAGGACCTGGGCCAACCGGTGGATCTCCCCGGCGCGCCGAAGCTCCTCCAGAGCATTTTCTAGGTGGACAATCAGCTCGTGCGGGGAGGACGGTAAACCGGCTGCGTTTCGAAGCTGGGCAGCGTAGTGCGGAAGGCCGATCTGCTCGAAGAGATCCGCAGCCTGGTGTAAGAGGGGGCTGGCCTCATGAGCATGTCCCAGACCCAGTAGGGTCAGGCCGAAATTCCCCAGCGTCGCAGCCATACTATAGCGATCGTTGATCTCCTGATAGAAGTGCAGGGCACGCTCCAGCAAGGCCGATGCCTTTTCCCCATTGCCTTCCAACAGCTCGAGACGCGCCAGTGCTGCGTGCACGTTGGCTTCGCCCAGGCGGGCGCCGATTTGGGGGTAGATGGCCAGGGCGGCCTGATAGTGTTGGCGAGCGGCGGGGAGGTTGTCCTGGCGCAGTTCCAGGTCGCCCAAGGCCTTTTGCACGTTGGCTTCGCCCAGGCGGTCCTTGCCTTTGCGCGCTGCGGTCAGCGCAGTGGCCAGCAGCCCGCGGCGCCGGCGCAACAGGTCGCTCATTATGTAAATGTTTTGGAGCGCAGCCGCCAGCCGTGGCGCCCGCAATCGGCCGCTGTCGGAGGCTTCGTGCTCGATCCCCCATGCCACCCATGCTTCCAGGCTAGGCAACTCGGCCAGGAAACGTTTCACGGCCAAGCCCATGGCTTCACCGCTACTCCTCAGGGCATCGTCCAGTACATGGACCCAACCCAGATGTTGTTCTTCTTCGAAGTCGAGATAGCAGGCCAGCGCGACCGGCCCCAGTCGGTCCCGGGCACCCTCAACGCCGTCTTCCAGCTGGCGTTGGGCAAAGGAGCGGAAGGGGGCCGGCAGGTAGAAGAGATCCGGAAATGGTCGCTCCAACAGGGATTGCTCTTCCACCATGCGTAGCAGGGCAGGTGCCGATTCGCCCCAGATGAATAATGCCACCCTATCGCTTACGCCGCCGGGAGCTCAGCGAAGAGGCGGGCGGCATCCAGGCTCCGCTCCCGCAGGCGTACGTAGCCGAGTTGCACCCCCAGGGTGACGCTCTTGACCTCATCGGGATAATCCGGATCGCGCAGGATGCGATCCTGGTATTGATGCAACTGGGTCAGCAGCCTGGTGAAGTCCGGATCCCCTTCTCTGCGCCAGACCTTGGCGAGCAGGTCAATGGCCCGGGGCACCCGGTCGACAAAGTTGAGCACCTCGGCCAGGTGTTCTCGGTCCAGGCGCCGCCATGCGCCGGGGTCCAAATGGGCGGAACGGGCAAAAAGTTCTATGGCTTCCTGCTCGTCCATGCGCGGCAGTGGGTAAATCGGGATGCCAGGGCTGGCCATGTCCCGCTGGGACGTGATGAGGAGAAAGGGACGGCCGGGCGCCTGGAGGAGCCGCTCCAACAGGTCGCGCACCCCACGACCGCCATACTGGATGACATTTTCCGCCTCATCCACCAGCAGCAAGCTGCGCCGGGGTATCAGGCTGGCAAGATGGTCATTGGCCTGCCGTTCATCCCCGGGCAGTTGGTCGGCCGGGATGCCAAGGGCTGCTGCCAGCAGGGCACGCACCTCCTCTGCGCTGCGGGCCTGGTCCACGGGGATAAAATAGGCTCGCTGGGGGTCGATCCACCCCCGTTGAGCCAACCAGCGGCCCACTTCGCGTGCCAGTTCGCTCTTGCCAATGCCGCTCACACCCCTGATGAGCACAGCCCGATGGCGGTCCAGGCGGCGCAGTACCTCCAATTTTTCGGTAGCGCGGCCAATGAAGCCGACGGCCGGTTGCTGGAAGTGGGAGGAGGAAATGGCCGGCAACTCCTGGATCCGCACCGGCGAAGAGGTTGGCGGTGCTTTCAAGGTGGTGGTATGGTGGTCTGCCTCTGTGGGGAGGAGGCGAAACTTGGCCGCTTCAGTCTGTGCGCTCTCTCCCAGCCGGTCGTCGGCCAATACGGCGCTGCGGCCGGCCCGGAACGCCTGGGCCACGCTGGCGCCGGTGAAGAGCGCCCGGTAGAAGTGTTCATAAAAGCGGACAGCGGCAATTTCGTAGACAGCGGCGTCGGCTTCAATGGCGACCACGTGTTTCACACCCAGTTTGATCAGGGCCTGGGCCACTTGTTCCGAGTGACAGGCCGAAAGTACGGCCAGCTCGAATTCCGGCCTACCTGTCGGGCTCAGCACCGGTGCTAATCTGGCACCGTCCAGCAGATGAAGGCTACCCAGCCGATCTTCAAAGGCCAGCTGTGCGCCCATCTTTTCATGGGCAGATGCACCGTGGCCGATGAAATGCAGCACACGAAAGGGCGGGCGGTCCTGGCGGTTGAGGACACGCTGGACGGCGTTGGGCTCTGCCACACAGGTGACGAATTCGACATCGTAGTCGAGGTCCCTAACGGCATCGTGCAGGGCGGCCAGGTCCTCCTGTACGCTGACCGGTGCCTCATGGGGACTGCTGACGAGGAGCAGAATCGAGAGGGGGGAGCTGTCCATGTTCCATCCTTATCGTTGAGTACCCGGTTCCTGTTCAGGGTCGGTCTTGTTGCCGTCCTTTTTAATTTTGTATTGCGCTACTTCTTTGCGCTTGCCCTCGGTGATATCCTTCATCACATCCTGAAGCACATCTCGGCCAAAGTTGTTAATGATGAAGGCGGCCAGGTAGGCCTTCTTGATCTCCTCACTCCACTTCTCTTCGTTGAGGATACGGTCGATGTAGTCGCTTGCGGGTATGCCGTGGGTATCCTGTATCACGGAGGCGATGCGGGCGATGCGGGCGTGGCGCTCCAGGGTGGAGAGGTCGAGGGTGGCCGCCCTGGTGATCAGCTCCAGCCGCTGGCGCACCAGTTCGCCGTTGATCAGCTGCATGGCCAGGTCCTGGACCCGGCTGTAGATTTCTTCAAAGCGGACTGCCGCAGTCTGCTGGGCTTCGGCCGGGTCCAGGGGCTGGGCCAGCTTGATGGCGCTGTTGCGGATTACCGTGGGCCAGGCCAGTCCCACCAGAATGGCGGCGGTCCAGGTAGCGGCGGCCGGCACCAGCGCAGCCACCAGCAGGTAGATGAGGAGGGCCGCCAGGAAGTTGACACCTAGCAGTAGCCAGGCGCCTGCCATGCGCAAAGAGCGCAACGTCTCGTTCTTGAACATACCCACCAGTTCGCCCAGCCCCCACACGGCACCGATGAGGCCGGCCAGTAGCGCATTCCAGAGCTCGATCATGGGAAACCTTCCTGTCGGGGAGCACGGCACAGACGTTGAAGCGGGGTGACTGCTTTAGGACGAGCCGGTCAGGCTGCGGGTCAGATCCAGGGCCTTCTTGTAATATTCTTCGGCTGAGGCATCGTCTCCCCGTTTGGCGGCCAGGTCGCCCAGCCGTCGCAGCAGGTCGATCTCGGCCTGGCGTGGGTCGAATGGCGGTGCTGCGGAGCGGGCAGGGGCTACCTCTTCCGCCGGCTCCCGCAGTTGCTCCATGAACTCGGGGTCCCGCAGCAGGCGCACCACTTGCTCACCCTCTCGGGTCAAGGAATAGATCTCGGCACCCAGGCTGCTGCCGGTGAAAGGGCGGGCCTGGACCAGCCCCAGCTCCTGGAGGGTATGCAGGGGGGCGGCGATCTCGTCGGGGAAGAGCAGCACCCGCACCGCAATGTCCATGGCCAGGCCAGGGCCTCGATCCCGCAGGCTCTCCAGGATGGCCCGCTGGGTTCCATCCAGGCGGCGGATCAGGTCAATATAGCGCCTGTAGTCAATGGGTGGAACAGACATGGCAGTTTCTCCTCAAAGGGGCGTGGCCCATCTGCACAGGAGGCGCATCGTCATAGCACCACAGAAACGTGAAGGTTGGGGCTTTGCAGATCCGGTTTCCATACCGGGCCGGCGGTCATGTTGGAAACGTGGTCTACGATGCCTCTTGAGCAGGCAATCGGTAGAACGTGATGGCTGCAGTATAACACAGCGCCGCGCCGAGGTAAACGGCCTGCGCGCCGCCCCCAGTGCAGGCATTTTCCTCCACTGGGGACGTCTTCCATCACCCTTCACCTGTCAGGGCCCGCATCCCATCCGCCTTCTAACTCGTCCCATTCCTGCCCACATCGGTCGGTCTCCCCCCGCCATTCTGCCCCCGTCTCCCCGCCCCCGGCGTCGATTGGCGCCAGCGATAGAGAAACCAGACCGCCGTCAGCCAGACGATCCCCAGGCCAAGGGCGCCCAGCACATCGCTGGGGTAGTGAACCCCCAGGTAGATACGGCTGAACGCGACCAGCGGGATGGCCAGCATGACCAACAGCGCGGACAGACGATGACCCCGTTCCCACAGCAGCAACCCGATGAAGCCGTAAAACGTCGTGGCGGCAAGGGTGTGGCCGCTGGGGAAGCTGTAGCTCCGCTCCAGGGTCAAAGGGGGAAAGACTTCCGGGCGAGGACGAGCAAAGAGGAGTTTCAAGGCTGTGTTGAGAAGGACGCCGCCGCCAAAGCTGGTCCACAAAGCCCAAAAGCGCCACCAGGCGCGGCGGCGCCAGAGGGAGAAGGACACCCCCAGCGCCCCAGCCGCAGCGCCATAGGTCCCCAGTTGGGTGACGCCCAGCATCACCAGGTCCAGCCAGGGAGCGCTGTGTCGGTGTACCGCCAGCATCAGGGGCGCATCCCAGGGAAACACTTCCTGGACCCAGACATCCCCCGCCAGGGTCGCAAAGACGACGGCCGCCACCAGCACACCCAGCAGGGCTGGCAGCCAGGCCCGCCAAAGGAAACGCACCGGTGCGATGGGGTTTTCGGCTTGGGCCGGCAAGCGGGTGGAACGATCAGGACTCATGGTTCAGCCCGGCACCGCCCCACTACAGCGAAATCCCCAGCAGCCCCCGGGTCAACTGGAAGTCCACGTTGCCCAGCCGGTAGAGCCGGGGCGCGTAGCGGCCTGCGGCCACCGCCGCCACCTGCGTCAGGATCGCCCCGGGCCAGCCATCCATCGCGGACGAACTGTCGCCGGCCAGCACCAGATCCAGGTCCTCCTGGAAGCGGGTAGCCACGGCCGGGTCGGCAGTCACCTGCAACACCGGTACCAGGGGATGGGTCTGCACCGGGTGTTCCCCCACGTAGGCCACCATGATCTCCACGCCCGTGGCCCCCAGGCCGGTCAGGGTCTCCACCCAGTGCTCGGTGGGCGTCTCCATGATGTGGAAGCCCGGCACCGCCATGGGCTGGCCGTAGAAGAGGGTGGGCACGGGCGGGTGATCGCCCAGGGTCTCCTCCAGGTAGGCCAGGTGGGAGAGGAGGCCAGCGTTCTGGGGGACCACCACCGAACCGCCGGCGTGGACCACCAGGCGGGTCAGCCGGGCCAGCTGTTGGGCCACCGCTTCTGGCACCGGGCCCATGCTGGCCAGCCCCAACCGCAGGGACTCCAGGCCGGCTTCGCCCACCGTGGGCGCCCCCGCCTGCTGGATGGCCTGGGCAAACCACGCCTCCACCTTTGCCAGCACCCGCTCGATGCCGCCGTCCAGCTGGATGCTGGCCCAGCCCACCTGCGCCGGATCCAGGCCCATCCGTTCCATCTGGTGGCGCATGTAGTCATTGTGGGTCTTCTCGCAGCCGTGCTCCAGCAACAGGCAGTGGCGGACCATGGGATGGGTCAGATAGCCCAGCATGGTGCGCACGTAGAGCTCTTCGGAGGTGCCGCCGGAGTTGCCGCACCCTTCCGTGTGGGCCAGGGCCACAAAGCGGGAGAGGTGATGCTCCCGCCCCAGCCCCCGGCGATTGAGCCGCTGCGCAGCCATCTGGGCCACCTGCCCGGCACACAGGCTGGTGGGCAGGATCAGGCCCACCTGGTCGATGGCTTGCACCTCGTGGTGGCGGTAGGTGGTGAAGCGGATGCTCGACACCGAGGCGTCCGCAGGGCGGGGCGCCAGGGGGCGGATGGGCAGGCTCTGGCCAGCCTGGACCGGGGGCTGGCGCTGGAGCACCTCCTCCAGGCGGCTCCCCTCATCCAGCCGCCAGTCCCGCCAGATCTGGACCTGGGCATGGCCGGCCAGCTCGCCCACCGTCCGCCGGCCGGACGCCACCTCCACGGTGAGCTCCAGGGTCTGGGCGCCCAGCTCGTCCATGGGTGTGCCGTCCAGGTAGGCGCCGGCGTTGACGTCCATCTCCCGGCTCAGGAGCTGGTAGCGCCGGGTGGTGGTGACGATCTTGATGGTGGGCACGAAGGGGAAGTTGGTGATGGAGCCGTTGCCGGTGATGAAGAAGATCAGGTTGCAGCCGGAGGCCACCTGGCCGGCGATGCTCTCCAGATCGTTGCCGGGGCTGTCCATGAAGTAGAAGCCCGGGCCGGGCATGGGTTCACCGTACTCCAGCACGCCGTCCAGGCGCACGTCCGGGTGTTTTTTCATGGCCGCGCCGATGGACTTGAGGACGATGTTGTAGAGTCCCCGGAATTTGTTGCCGCCGGAGGGGTTGCCCTCGGCCGAGTGGCCATGGCGGGCGGCCCGGGCCTGGAAGCGTTCCACCGTGGCCAGGAAGCGGCGGGCCGTCTCCAGATCCCGCACCTTCTGCAGGACGTAGGGTTCGGCGCCGATGAGCTCGTCGGTTTCGGCCAGGTTGGCCGCGCCGCCGTAGCGGATCACCTCCCGGGCCACCCAGGAGGCCAGGGGGTTGCCCGAGATGCCGGAGAAGGCGTCGGAGCCGCCACACTGGAGCGCGATCTTCAGGTGGGCCAGGGATTCGGGCGTGCGCCGCGCGGCGTTGACTTCCTCCAGCCAGCCGGCGACGATGGCCTCGCCCCGGGCCAGGTTTTCCTGGAAGCTGCCGGTGAGGGAAAGGAAGTGATGGGGCACCTGGTCCAGGGGGTAGCCGTGGGCCTCCATGAAGTGTCGCAGACGTTCGTTGGTCACGGGCTCCACGCCGAAGTCCACGGCCAACACCGCGCCCACGTTGGGATGCACCATGAAGCCGGCCAGGGTGCGCAGGAGCAGCTCCAGGTTGTTGGGCGCCCGGCCGTCGGGCGCGGTGCCGCCTTCGGTGTGGGCCACGGCCACGATGCCGTCGATGTTCGGGTAGTCCACGGCCAGGTGCTTTACCCGGGCTTCCAGCTGTTTCACGAAGCTGCCAGTGCGGGAGCTGGTCCCCAGCAGGACGATGTAGTTCCGGGTGCCCACGCCCCGCCCGGGACCCCGACGGTAGCCCAGGAAGGTGCGGGTTTCCGGATAGGGGGGCACCTGGGGGGCGGGTTGGAAGGTGGCTTCGTCCAGCTCGAAGGGGACGATGCGGTCCTGGAAATTGCCCACGTCGGGCAGGTGGACATCCACGTCGCGCACCCGCAGGGCCTCCAGGATGCTCTCGTTGCAGATATAGTCGCCCGGCTGAATGGGACGGGTGGCGATGCCAAAGGGCAGCTGCCAGGAAAGGAGAGGCTGGCCTGGCTCGATGGGCTGCACGGCAAACCGGTGGCCTTCCAGCACGGTATGGGGCAGCACCAGGGTCCGCTCCCCATCCTGGATGCGGGTGCCAGCTTCCAGCCGCTGGGTGGCGACGGCCACATTGTCCCCGGGCAGGGGCAGCCGGGCAATCTCGTGCAGGGCATAGGTCTGGGACATGGTTCCTCCAGAGAAGATCTCTACGACACCACTTCGCCCACGATCTGGCGACCGTCTTCGATCACCGTGTCTCGCAGGATGACCGCATCCTTGATGAGGACGTCGGCGCCGATGCGGCAGTTGCGTTCGATGTAGACTCGGGGGCCGATGACGCAGCCCGGGCCGATTACCGTGCCCTCCTCGATGCGCAGGGGGGTGATCAGGTGGGTGTGCCGGCCCACGCTCTGGGGCGCGAGCTGGGGACTGTCGCCCCCGTGGGTCAGGTAGTGGCGGTTGATGGCCAGCAGGTCGGCCGCGTTGGTGAGCTGCAGGCGGTCCCGGGTGAAGACCCCCGTGACCCGTCCCTGGCGCTCGATGAGCATCTGGATGGCGTCCTGCAGCTCGTACTCGCCCCGGGGGGAAGGTTTCACCTCGGGCAGGTAGGCCAGCAGGTCCGGTGCGAAGACGTAGAGGGGCAGGCTGGAGATGTTGGAGGGCGCCTCTTCGGGCCGGGGCTTTTCCACGATGCGGCGCACCTGGCCGTCGCACCATTCCACCACCCCGGTGCGGCTGACCAGGGAGCGGTCGATCTCCATCAGGCTGAGGGTGGCCAGGGCGCCGGTCCGACGGTGGGTCTCCAGCAGCTCGGCCACGTGCTCCGGCGGCGTCAGGTTGTCGCAGGCCGAGAGGATGAAGGTGTCCCGGATGTGGGGTGCGGCCAGGCTCAGGGCGTTGGCCATCCCCAGCCGCTCGGGCTGCACCACGAAGCGGATGGAGACGTTCGGCCGGGCGTAGTGCTGGAAGTGCTGCTGGATCTCCCCGTCGTGCTGGCTCACCACCATGACCACCTCGTCGATGCCGTTTTGGACCAGGGTCTCCAGCACCCGCTCCACGATGGGCTTGCCCAGGATGGGGATCATGGCCTTGCTGCGGTTCAGGGTGAGGGGATGGAGGCGGGAGCCCTTGCCCGCTGCCAGGATCACGGCCTGCATTTCACGCCCTCCCCAGGCCACGCTCAGCGACCCCCTGCAGCAGCCGGGCGTGGCCATCCGGCCGGCAGAAGTGGATGCTATAGCGGGGCGCTTCCTCGGGGTGGGCGGCGGGATAGCGGGCGTGGATGGCCGCCGCGATCTCTTCCCGGCGGGCCGGGTCGATCAGGGCGATGCAGTTGCCCCGGAAGCCGGCGCCGCTGAAGCGGGTGCCGTAGACGCCGGGCGTCTCCCGCAACACTTCGTACAGGGTGATGAGCTGGGGGCTGCCGCATTCGTAGTAGCGGATGGAGCTCTCGCCCGACCGGTTCATCAGTTCGCCGAAGCGGGCCAGGTCGCCGGCCTGCCAGGCGGCCACGCCGGCCTCCACCCGTTCCATCTCGCCGAAGAAGTGGAGCGCGCGGCGATGGAGCGGCGGGGACAGCCGGTGGCCCTCGGCGTGGAAGATGGCCGGGTCCACCTGGCGCAGGCGGGGATCCGGCCCGGCCTCCTGGCCCACAAAGCCCAACAGCTGGCGGGTGGCTTCCTGGCACTCGGCCACCCGGCTGTTGTAGTCGGTGCCCACCAGCACGTGGGTCACGCCCGAGTAGACGGCCAGGATCTCGAAGGCGGGCGTCGGCCCATCCACCGGCAGGGGCGTGGCCACCCGGTCGATGGCCAGATCCCGGCAATCGATGCGGGTCAGGTGGCGCTCCTGGCTGAAGAGGATCACCGACTGGTCCAGGATGCCGTTGTTGAGGCCGATGTAGCGGTTCTCGGTGTAGCGGACCAGCTCCACGTTATCGCCGGGAGAGAGCTGGAGGCCATTGAGGGCTTCCAGGGCCAGCAGGTAGGCGATGGTCACCGCCGCCGAGGAGCTCAGGCCGCCGATGGGCATGGCGCCGCCCACCACGCCCACAAATCCCCGGTCCAGCCGGAAGCGCTGTTGCAGGGCCAGCACTGCCCCCCGCAGGTAGTTGCCCCAGTCGCCCCGGCGATAGGGGGGCACCTGGGCGGCCGGGAAGGTGACGGCTTCGGGGAAGTTGAGGCTTTCCACGTGGAAAGTGGCGTCGGCTGCCGGCGCGAAGGCCAGCAGGATGGCCTGGTCGATGGTCATGCCGGTGACGATGCCCAACTGGTGGTCGATGTGCGCGCCCAGGGGGCAGATGCGCAGGGGCGCCCGCACCACCTGGATCGTCGCCGGATCCACCGGGTGAATCTGCTGCAGCCGGGCCACCAGCCGGGCCACCTGTTCCTCCTCCGGCGGGTTGACCCGCACAGGGGGGACCTCGGGCCGCTGGGATGCTGTGAAACGGGTTGATGAGTTCATGAAAATGAAACCTCGATCAGTAGAATGGACCAGACGCATGGACAGAGCCGGGTCTGGAATAGACATTTCCATTTATTCTACTCCATGGCCGCAGGCGATGGAAATCTGTTGGGCCAGTCTGGGGAAGACCAGGATGGCGGGGGGCTGACCTACTCCTGGCCGGCGGGCTGGTCGCCAGGCGCGGACTGCTCCAGGTCGGCCCAGGCGGCCTGCACCTCGGCCACAGCATCGCCAGCGGGGGGATCCTGGGCGTAGCGGGCGTGGATGTAGTGCCGGGTGATCACGGCCGCGGGCCGGTTGGCATCCCCCAGGCTGGCATCCAGGGTGGCCTGGTACTCGGCGGGGGTTTGGGGCGGGCGACGGGGCAGGCCTTCTGCCCGCCGCCGCTGGAGGAACTGCTGGTAGATCTGGCGGATGACACGCCGGGTTTCCGCCTCCCCGTCCAGGGCCAGGAAGGGGCTGATGGCCCGGGCGCCGGTGCGCAGGCGGCCCAGCCAGTTGCGCAGCAGCCCGGCCAGCTGCTCCTGCAACAGGTCGCTGCTCAGGATGGACTCCCGCACCTCGTCCGGCTCTTCGCTGGCCACGGCCCGCATCCGGCGCAGGGCCAGGGCAAAGGCCAGGAGCAGCAGCGCCACGGCCACGAAGAGGCCTGTCCAGCGATAGGCGTCGGGGATGGGCGCCGGCTCGGCCATGAGGGGCTCGGGGGTAGGCGTGACCATCTCTTCCAGGGTGTCGCCCAGTTCCGACTCGCCCAGCAAGTTCAGCAGCCGGGAGATGAGGGGGCTCAGCAGCCTGAAGATGTGGTAGAGGACGACGAAGATGACGTAGCCGATGGCCAGCAGCACGCTGCCCACGGCCCGGCCGATGTAGCCCAGCACGGTGCTTCCCCAGGCCATGACCTGCGCGATCTGCTCCGGCGCGATGATCCAGCCCAGGAGCAGCCCCAGCCCCAACAGCAGCGCAATCACCGTACCCACGCTGATGAGCCAGTAGCGGTTGAGGGAGGGCATGCGGGCGGCGCTGCCCCGTCGGTTGCCCAGGGCCCGGGCCAGGCCCACGGTGATCTTCAGGCTGGTCAGGGCCAGCATGGCCATGGCCACGGCAAAGAAGGTCATCACCACCCGGGTCATGTCCACCAGGGTGCCCAGGGCTGTGCCCGCGGTCAGGAGGAGGTAGAGGACGATGAGGGCAGCACCTGCCACCACCGTGCCCCACACGTCGTCGTGGGCGATGGGGCGGCTGGCGTCCTGGGTGCCCCGCAGCCACAGGTAGGCGCCCACCATGCCCAAGACCACCGGGGCCGGCGCCTCGGCTCCCCAGTGGATGAGCTCGTCCCCCAGGTGGGCCAGCCAGGCCGTGCCCCACAGCGGCCCGTCGGCCCGGTAGAGCTGCCACCAGAGGAGGAGCAACAGGGCCAGCAGGCCGGCCACGGCGGCAGCCATTCGGGCGCGCCAGGGCACATCCGGCTTCTGGCCCTCGGCTTCCGGGTCCGGCGGGGGCACCAGCAGGCGCACCGTGAGCACGCCGGCCAGGGGCAGGCCCACCAGCCAGGGGAGGGGCACCACGGCCTGGGGCGTGGACGGCATGAGGAGGGCCTGGAGCAGGCGAAGCCACGGCCACAGCCAGCAGGCCCGCAACACGGCCAGGCCCGCCGGCAGCAGGCCGTCATCCAGCCAGTGCCAGCGTTTCCAGTTCATCCCACTTCTTCTCCGTACCCACATGAAAATGGCGGACGTTGACCAGGGGCCGACTGGGGCGTGCCCGGCCCAGGGTGATCAGCGCCACCCCCAGCTCTCGCCGGGGCAGGTCCAGCAGGAGGCGCTCCAGCCGGTCGTCCAGGAGGGCGGTGACCAGGACCACGGTACTGCCGTAGGGCAGGCTGGCTGTCTCCGTCTGGAGGACGTTGGCGATGGGCCAGCGCCCCCGGCTGTCGATGCGGGCCAGGGCCTCCAGCAGGATGGGGAGCTGGCGGGGGCCGGTGCGAGGGCGGATGCGCACGTGGCGGGCGCCGATGAGGGCGTTGCTGTAGAGTCCCACCGGATAGCCGGCCTCCCACGCCTCCCGGCCGACGGAGGCTGCCACCGTGATGGCCAGCTCCAACAGGTCCCAGTCCTGGCCCAGGCCGAAGAGGTTCTCCGCGGCGGTGTCGGCGTTGAGGAAGAGGGCCAGGGGGTGGGTGGTGGAAGGCTCGAAAAGCTTGGTCTGCAGGCGCTGGCGGTGGGCGGTGGCCTTCCAGTGGATATGGCGAAAGTTGTCGCCCTGGGTATAGTCCCGCGCGCCCATCAGGCGGATGGGATCTTCGAAAAGGGGGCGGGGGCTGCGGTGGGCACCCAGGGGGTGGTGGGCAGGCAGCCCCAGCTGGGTGACGGGCACCATGCGCGGGTAGACCACAACCCGGTCGATGGTGTCCAGGCTCTTGCGCCGGATCTCAAAGCCGAAGATGTCGCCCGAGCGGAGCTGAGCCGGTCCGAAGTGCCAGACGCCCCGCCGGGTTCCCCGGATGCGGTAGCGACGGGTCACCCGTTCGTACCAGCGCAGGGAGAGGGTGGTGACCATGCGTCGCCGCTCGGTGGGCTCCTCTTCGTCCCGGGTGATCTGGGCCACATCCAGCGCGGCCGGGATCTCGTCGTCGATGCGCAGCCAGGGCAGGGGAAGGATCTTGGCGTTGACCACCTCCAGGTAGAAGTACGTCTCCTCGCCGAAGAAGAGGCGGGTGTGGTCGAAGTGGCGCCGGTAAGAGACGGCGTGCAGGCAGTAGCGGGCCCACAGGGCAGAGGTGGCGGCCAGCAGGGCCAGGATGACGGTGATCAGGAAGAGGAGCTCGTGGCGCAGGAGGATGCTCACCACCCCCAGGGCGCCGATGGTGATCCATCCCAGCCGGCTCATGATGGCTCTGTTTCTGCCTGCCAGACTTCTTCCACGGGCACGGGGGTCCGTTCCAGGATGCCCTGGAGCACCGCTTCCACCCGTTGCTCGTGGAGGCGGGTTTCCAGCGCGGGCACCAGGCGGTGGGCCCAGACGGGCATGGCCAGCTGCTTGATGTCGTCCGGGATCACGTAGTTGCGGCCCTGGAGGGCGGCGGCTGCCTGGCTGGCCCGGTAGAGGGCCAGGGTGCCCCGGGGGCTGACGCCCAGGCTGAGGCTCTCCGCCGTGCGGGTGGCCTGGGCCAGGTCCAGCAGGTAGTCCTCCAGCACCGGGTGGACGAAGACCTCCCGGCAGAGGCGGTTGGCGGCCTGGATCTGGTCGGTGGTGACCACCGGCTGGAGCTCGTTCAAAGGGTTTTGGGTGCGGAAGCGGCGCAGGATCTGGCGTTCCTCCTCCCGTTCCGGGTAACCCAGGTCCAGGCGCATGAGGAAGCGGTCCACCTGGGCTTCGGGCAGGGGGAAGGTCCCCTCCAGCTCTATCGGGTTCTGGGTGGCCAGGACCAGGAAGGGATAGGGGAGGGGGCGGGTGACGCCGTCCACGGTGATCTGACGTTCCTCCATGGCTTCCAGCAGGGCGGACTGGGTGCGGGGGCCGGCCCGGTTGATCTCGTCGGCCAGGACGATCTGGGCCATGACCGGGCCGGGGCGAAACTCGAAATCGCCGGTCTTCTGGTTGTAGACGCTCACGCCGGTGATGTCGGAAGGCAGCAGGTCCGGCGTGAACTGGATGCGTTGGAAGGAGCCGCCCACGGAGCGGGCCAGGGTTTTGGCCAGGGTGGTTTTGCCGATGCCGGGCACGTCTTCCAGCAGCACGTGCCCTTCGCATAGTAGTGCGATGAGCAACAGGTCGACCACTGTTTCCTTGCCCACGATGACTCGGGAGACATTCTGGTGGACGGCCTGGGCCAGTTGTTGGACAGGGCTGACGTCGATCAAGATGGATTCCTTGGCTGGTTCATGGGTACTACGTGGGGTGGGACAGAAACGGCCGGCTGTCAGTCAATCCCGGCAGAAATTCGTTCGTGGCTTCCAGCCGAAGGAGAGCCACCGAATTTTGCCGTGGAATGTACGCCGACTGTACTGGATGAAAGGATAGCAGAGGAGGGCCCATTTGCCAAAGATGAACCCCATTCGTGTCCTGGCACAAAATCACCCATTCTCTCGGGATCTGGCGCTGCCGATGAGGCTGATGAAGACATCCTCCAGGGACGGCGGAATGGCCTGGATCTCGTGGACGGTGATGCCGGCCTCTTCCAGGGCCCCACGGATCTGCTCCATGACGCCGTCCGCGCCGTCCACCAGCGCGTGGATGTCGTTGCCGTGGAGCGCAACGTCGTGGACGCCCGGCAGGCTCTCCAGCAGCGTCGCCGCAGCGAAGGGCGCGTCGCAGCGTACGTTGAGCAACTGGCCCTGCAGTGCACTTCGCTTGAGCTCCGCCGGCGAGGCCAGGGCCCGCAAGACGCCGTTGTAGATCATGGCTACCCGGTTGGCATGCTCGGCCTCGTCCAGGTAGTGGGTGGTGACGAAGACGGTCACCCCCTGATGGGCCAGGCCGTGGATCATCATCCAGAAGTGGCGTCGGGATACCGGATCCACGCCCGCGGTGGGTTCGTCCAGGAAGAGCAGGGGGGGACGGTGGACGATGGCGCACCCCAGGGCCAGCCGCTGCTTCCAGCCGCCGGAAAGCTGGCCGGCCAGTTGGCGCTTCCGCCCCTCCAGCCCGGCCATGGCAACAAGCTCCTCCAGGCGGGCCCGCCGCTGGCCCCGGGGCACGTTGTACACCCCCGCGTAGAACTCCAGGTTCTCCCACACGGAGAGGTCTTCGTATAGCGCAAAGCGCTGGCTCATGTAGCCGATGTGCTGCTTGATCTGTTCGCTATGGCGCACAATGTCGAAGCCCAGCACATGGCCCTCTCCGCTGGTGGGCAAGAGGATGCCACAGAGCATGCGGATGGTGGTGCTCTTGCCTGAGCCGTTGGGGCCCAGGAAGGCGAAGACTTCCCCCCGACGCACCGAGAAGCTGACGCCGTTGACGGCAATCTGATCGCCAAAGCGCCGGGTCAGGCGGCGGACCTCGATCACGTTCTCCGGCACGTTCTCTGGGGCCATCATCCGATCCGTTTCTGGAAGCGCCAGGCGCTGAGGGTGAAGACGATGATGCCAAAGACGGTGAGGGGCCAGACGTTGGGCCACAACACCTCCAACCCCACCCCCTTGAGCATGATGCCCCGCAGGATCTGCAGGTAGTAGGTCATGGGAATGAGCAGCCCCAGCTTTTGGACCACGAAGGGCATGGTCTCCCGGGGGTAGAGGAAGCCCGAAAGCAGGATGGAGGGCAGGACGATGAACATGGCTGTCTGCAGGGCCTGGGCCTGGGTGCGGGAGACGGTGGAGACCAGCAGGCCGGTGCCCAGGGAGCCCAACAGGAAGATGACCGAGAGGAGGGCCAGCAGGAGCAGGCTGCCCGCTACGGTTACCCCAAAGAGCACCCGGGCCGCAAGGAGGGCCATGGCCGTGGCGATGGATGCGGTAGCTGTGTAAGGCAAAATCTTGCCCAGCATCAGCTCCCAGGGCTTGATGGGCGTGACGATGAGCTGCTCCAGGGTGCCCCGTTCCCGCTCGCCCACGATGGCGAAGGCGGTCAGCAGCAGGGTCTGAAACTGGAGGATCAGGGCGATGATGCCGGGCACCATGAAGTTGACACTCAACATGCGGGGGTTGTAGAGCACCACCGGCCGCAGATCAATGCCGCCCACCGGGCCGGCCGCCAGGGGAAGGCCCCCGGCCCGCGCGGCCCGGCCCGGGAGCTGGGGCACCACAGCCTGGGCCACCATGCCGGCGGCAAAGAGGGCCGTCTGCGCGGTGTTGGGATCCGAACCGTCGATAATCAGTTGGGCCACGCCCGCCTCCCCCCGCAACAGCTGGCGACCGAAGTCCGGCGGGATGTGCAGGCCCACGTGGGCCTCCCCCCGGTCGATGGCGGCGGCCAGCTCGGCCCGGGAGCGGGCGCTGGCTACCACGTCGAAGTAGACGCTGTTCTCCAGGGCCGCGATAAAGGCCCGGCTGTCGGGATCCTCTGCCTCGTCCAGGACGATGGTGGCGATGTGGTCCACCACGGTGTTGATGGCGTAGCCGAAGATGAGCAGCTGCATCACCGGCAGCACCACAATCATGGCCAGGGTGCGCCGGTCGTGGCGGATCTGGATGAATTCCTTGCGGATGATGGCGAGGAGCCTGGAGCCCATGGCCGCTCCTGTTCAGGGTTCCAGGAAGGTGGCGTCGGCCGGCATGCCCGGCTTGAGCAGGCCTTCGGGGTTTTCCACCCGAATTCGAACGCCGAAGACCAGGTTTAGCCGGTCGCTGCGGGTCTGGACATTGCGGGGGGTGAACTCGGCCCGCTGGTTGATGCCGGTGACCACGCCGGGGAAGGTGCGGTCGGGGAAGGGATCCACCGTGACTGCGACGGGCTGGCCGACCCGCACCTGGCCCAGGTCCCGCTCCAGGACGTACGCCGTGAGCTTGAGGCTGCTCAAGTCCGCGACCGCAGCCACCGTCTGCCCGGGCGATACCACCTCCCCCACGTGCATGGGCACCCGCATGACCACGCCGTCGATGGGCGAGCGCAGGCGGTAGTGCTCCAGCTGCACCTCCAACTGCTGTCGAGCGGCCACGTTGGCCTGGCGAATCTGGATTTGGATCAGGGAGTCGTCCAGTTGGGCCAGTATCTGGTCCGCCTGGACGGGCTGCCCCTCCTGGACCAGGCTGACGATGCGTCCAGCGATTTCGGAACCCACCAGGATCTCATCCGCCTCCAGGGTGCCCGAGGCCACCAGGGGGCCGGCCGGTTCCTGCCAGGGCCAGGGCAACAGCTGCGTGGGCGCAGGGCGACCGGCCCCGATCCACCATGCGGCGGTGGCCAGCAGGAGCACCAGGAGGATGGCCAGGATCGCCGGCGATCTGCCGTGGCGGCGTCGGGATGGCTCCGCCGGTGCGACCGCTGTCGGGGCCGGTGGCGGAGCCAGGGGGCCGGTGGGCTGGCCGTTCTGTTTGCCCGGCGGCGATTCCGGCGTGGCTGGAGGCGCAGGTTTGGTGCGGGGCTGTTGGGCCATGCTCAAGTGCCTTCCGGCGCGGCCAGCACGCCGCGCAGCAGAATCTGAATATATTCCCGGGCGGTGGCCTCTGCGTCCGGTTCCAGCAGGTGGGCACAGGCTGGCCGCAGCAGGGCCAGGGTCACAAACATGCCCATGAACGCCTGGGCCCGGACCCGGGCCGGCCCCGGTCGGAGGGTGCCCCGCCGGGCATGCCCTTCAAACAGGCGGGTCCGCAGGGGAAGCCCCGGCCGAAGGTGTGGGTCTCGGCCATCCGGGCCACCTCGGGGTAGAGTTCGGCCTCGAACAGGATGAAGCGGAGAATGCCGTGATATTGCTCCATCATCCATGTTGCCATTCTAGGTTACAGGTGCAGGGCTGTCAATACGGGAATGTCTCAACCCAATGTCGTAGGGGCGGGCCGCCGTGCCCGCCCGATGGTGCCAGCCCCAGGCGGGTGAAGGGGTGGCAACGGATGCGCAGCTACGAGCTGCGCCTACTGTGGGGCAGCCATGTCCCGTAGGGGTGGACCCCCGTGCCCGCCCGTCGTCGCTTTTCCGCAGATGGGCCAGGGCTCCCTGCCGATGTATAATGGCGGCGCGGGCCGGTCGGCTCCCCTGCCGGGTGCAGCCGACGCCCGCCATTTTCAACATCCATCCAGACGGCAGAAAGCAGAGCGAGAATTGCCCATGTCCAACACCACCACCTACGAGGTCGCCGTGGTCGGCAACGGCCTGATCGGCTCGGCCGCCGCCCGCTACCTGAGCGCCACAGGGGCGAAGGTCCTGGCCATCGGCCCCGATGAACCGGCCAACTGGCAGGAACACACCGGCGTCTTTGCCAGCCACTACGACCAGGGACGCATCACCCGCATCATCGACCCGGACTCTGTCTGGTCCCTGCTGGGGGCCCGTTCCATCGCCGCCTACGCCGAGATCGAAGCGGCCAGCGGCGTCCGTTTTCATCACCCGGTGGGCTGTCTGCGGGTGAGCCCCTTCTACAGCCAGCCGGATGACACCCTGGCCCAGGCCCAGGACCACGGGACGGCCAACGGTGCGGACTTCGCCGTCCAACCGGCCGACGAGTTGGCCGCCCATTTCCCCTTCCTCCGCTTCGCACCCGGCTCCACCGGCCTCTGGGAGCAGGGCGGGGCAGGCTACATCAACCCCCGCTCCCTGGTGCAGGCCCAACTCACCCTGGCCAGGCAACAGGGGGCTACCATCGTGCGGGAGACGGTGACGGCCATCCGCCAGCAGGGGCGTGTGGTTGCCTTGACCACCGACGCCGGCCAGACTTACACGGCCCAAAAGGTACTGATCGCGGCCGGCGCCTATACCAACCACCTCTTGCCCCGGGCCCTGGACCTGCGGCCCAGGGCGGTGTCGATTTTGTTGGCCGAATTGGACGAGGAGGAAGCCCGACGGCTGGCGGCCATGCCCGCCCTGATCTACCGCCTGGCCGGCCATCCCATCCTCTACTCCATCTACGCGCTGCCGCCCATCCCCTACCCGGACGGCAAGGTCTACCTGAAGATCGGCGGAACCCTCTTCCAGCCGGTCTATCGTCAGGGCCACGACGAGCTGGTGGACTGGTTCCACGGCCCCGGCAATCCCCAGGAGACCGATGCCCTGAAGAAGGTGCTCCAGGCGTTGATCCCGGGGCTGCGGGCCCGCTCCTGGCAGACCCGCCCCTGTGTGGTCACCTACACGGCCCACGACCATCCCTACATCGACGTCCTGGCCCGGGACGAGGCCGGGGATGGGCAAATTTTTGTGGCGGCCGGTGGCTGCGGCGCGGCGGCCAAGTCTTCCAACGAGCTCGGCCGGGTGGCGGCGCTGCTGGTGACGGAGGGCCGATGGACCTATGACGTGCCGGCGGAGGTGTTCCAGGCGCGCTGAGGGAACTGCCTCCTTAATGGCGGAACTGGGTGAGCAGCTCCTGGACCTTGCGGGGGAAGATGGGGCGGCTCGGCCGCCGGGCGGACACATACGGCGACGGCATGTCCGAGACCAGGCTCCCGTAGATCTGTTCATAGATCTCCACCGTCTTCCCCACATGGTGGAATTCCGCCTTGGTACGGTTGGCCTGCCCCATCTGCGCCCAGGCGTCCCGCATCTGCACCAGGCGCGCCATCTGTCGGGCGGCGTCGGCCGGGTCGCCGGGCCGGAAGAGGAGGCCGTTGACCCCCTCGGTGATGAGCTCGGGCAGGGCCTGGCCCCGGGCGGCCAGCACCGGCCGGCCGCAGGCCATGGCCTCCAGGGTGGCGATGCTGAGCAGTTCCGCGTCGCTGGGCATGGCGAAGATATCCACGCTGTTGAGGAGGGCCGGGAGTTCTTCCTGGGGGACGAAACCCAGAAAACGGACCCGGTCGCCCAGCCCGAGTTTCTGGGCCAGACGCTGGAGCTCGTCCTGCGCGGCTCCCCGGCCGGCGATGGCCAGTTGGATCGGTGTGTCCTGCAGCCTCTGGCAGGCGTGGAGCAAAATATCCAGGCGCTTTTCACCATCCACCCGCCCCACATAGAGGAAAACGGTGCGGTCGGGGGCGAGTTGAAAATGGCGGCGCCAGGCCAGGGGATCCAGGTGGGGCAGGGGGCGGAAGAACTCCACGTCCACCCCACAGGAGACGGGAAAGGCCGGCGTGGTCAACCCTACCCGTTGGAGGATGGCCACCGCCGTGCGGGAGGGCGCCGTCACAAAATCGAGCTGGTTGTACAGGTGCAGCATCCAGTGCCAGAGGAGCCAGTCCAGCGCGTCGCCGCCGACCTGGGCCAGCCAGCCCAGGTACGGTTTCAGGTTCTGGGGCATGAAGTGGTTGGTTCCAAGGGTCTTGATGCCCTGCAGCCGGGCCAGGCGAACGGCGCTGCGGCTGATGGGGTAGTGGTCCTGGATGTGAACGATGTGGGGGCGGAATTCCCGCAGGATCTTGCCCAAGGCCCGATCGGGGAATGGGGTGAGGGCTGCATCCCGATGCCAGCGGCTCAAGGAGATGGCCCCCAACCGCCGGATCTGGACGCCGTTGCGTGTCTGACAATAGGGGCGCTTGCAGTCTGAGCTGGCCACAACCATCACCTCATGGCCCCGGGCCGCCAGCCCTTCCGCCAGGTTGACGGTGAAAACAGCCTGTCCGTTGAAGGCTGGGTGATAGCTCTGGCCGGTAATCAATACACGCATAGGCATCTTATCCTTCCTTGAATGTGGGAGTTCGTTGTTCTTCGGCCCCATCTTCTTCTGTTTCGTCTTTCTGTTCGGTTTCGTTTTCCAGTTCAGCCCGGGTGCGTTGGGTCAGCGTGTGGCGGATGTACCACAGGGCGACTGCAACAAAGACCAGGGACGCGATCCAGCCAAAGGTCTCCAGGTTGGCCTCGATGCGCTGGAGGGACTGGGTGGCATGGTAGCCCAGCCAAGTCAGCGCGCCGGTCCAGATCATCTCGCCTACCACGATGGGCAGGAACCACTTGCGCCAGGAGACCCGGGCCAGGCCGGCGGCGATCAGGGTCGGGATCATGAACCCGGCAGTCAGTTTGGCCATCAACACCAGCTTGGTGGCGTGATCGTGCATTCCCTGGACCAGCCGGTCGATATGGCGCTTTTGAATGCCCAGCCAGCGGCCATGGCGGTAGAGCCGCTCCACGGTGCCCAGGTATCCCAGCCCATACCACAGGATGTCGGCGGTCAGGTTGCCCGCCGCGGCCGCCAGGAAGACCAGATCCAGCCGCATGAAGCCGGCGGAGGCAGCCGCTGCACCCAACAGGGTGGCGATGGGGCCTTCCACCGCAACCAACAGAGCCAGCAAGACATACGTCCATGCGCCCAGGTCGGGCAGGGCGCCATTCTGCAGTGTTGAACGGATCAAATCAATTAATTGTGTCAAAAATTGCATGACGGGCGTTGTCGTTTTGTTTTCATTTTGTTAACATCCCGCGCCACAGCCACCATGGCCCTGTTTTGCTCCATGGCGCCCATGTCTGAAATCACTTCCCCTTATGATATGTCATGATTCAGAAAGGGGCCAAGATAAAGGAGTGCTAACCGGGGAGAAACGCGCTGCTGGACCGGTTGCCGAGGAGAACCGCAAAAGCACAGGGGCGGGGATCCCCAACGTCCATCCCCGCCCCAATCTTCAATCTTCAATCTTCAATCTTCAGTCTTCTCTCCTCACACCATCACCGCGGTGGACACCGACGCCTCTCGCACCTCATCGGCGGTCACCTCCCGGCCCAGCTGATTCGACAGGTAGATGCCTTCAGAGATGAGCATGGTGTTGAGGGCCAGTTGGGCTGTAGGCAGCAGCTCCACCCGGCCCTGCAGGGCCGCGATCCAATGCTGCTGAGGCCCATCGTAGGCGTCGCCGTGGCCCCGGACCGTGTGCAGCCGGAACTGGAAGCGGTCCAGGTCGGCGGTGGAGACCAGGTCCAGGTCGCCGATGGTGTGGAAGTAGCCGAAGGGCTTCAGGCGCACGCCGCCCCGAGTCCCCACCACGCTGGAGCCCTCGATGGTGTCCAGCTGAATGGCCCAGGCTTCGATGATGTCCAGGGTGATACCGTCGGCCATGCGCACAAAGCCCAGCCCCAGCTCCTCCACGTTGTAGCCGCTAAGTTCACGCCGGGCTTCGTCCATCTCCAGTTCCTGGTAGGTCTTGCCCGAGATGCGTTCCACCGCAGGGTTGCCCAGGAGGTAGAGGATGGTGGAGATGTGATAGACGCCCATGTCATAGAGCGCGCCGCCGGCCGCGTTCTGCTTCTGGACGAAGGTGGGGCTGCCGTAGCCGTCCACAAAGGGGCGCCCCCGGCGCCGATGGCCGGTGGAGCGGGCATGGTAGAGCCGGCCCAGGTGGCCGCCGTCGATGAGGGCCTTGGCTGCCTTGGTCTCCCTGTCAAAGAGGTTCTGGATCTGGATGCTGAGCTTGCGCCCGGTGCGCTCGGCCGTCTCCAGCATGCGGGCCGCGTCCACGTAGGAGCCCGCCATGGGTTTCTCGCAGAAGACATGCTTGCCCGCCTCCAGCGCGGCCACGGTGACGGGCATGTGGAAGTTGTTGTGGAGGCAGACATCCACCGCGTCGATGTCGTCTCGCGCCAGAAGCTGGCGGAAGTCGGTGTAGACGTTGGGGATGCCAAAGAGCGCACCTACCCGTTTGGCTTCGGCCTCGTTGATGTCCGCGATGGCCACCACCTCCGCCCCTTCGATGCCGCTGTAGTTCTGCAGATGCCGTTTGCCGATCTGGCCCACGCCGATGACCCCAACCCGGATCCGGGGCAGCGCTGTACTTTCGCTCATGAGATTCTCCTGAGTGGCTGGCTGGCGCTGTGCCTGGGAGCTTGCCGCTGGCAGCACAGCAAGGATGGATGGCGGGCCGCCGTCCGGCCCAAAGGAAGCCGCCCGGCCCATGGGCTCACCGGGCCAGGCGTGTCACCTTCAGTCTACTCAAGATGGGGTCTGGCGTCAACGCGCGGAAATAACAGGGGTATGGTTCACAATCGTCGGGGGGCGCCCATCGGATGCCACTGTAGGGGCGCTGCTTGCTGCGTCCGTCACTGTGCTGCGCCACAACGCGGCGCAGCACAGCACAAAAACGCCCTCATTCCCCGTTTAGCTCAGCACTTCCAGATGTTGCAGGATGTCGCCGGCAAGGGCAGGGCCACCTGCCTGGCGCTCGCCTTGAGCGCCAAAGGAGCGGTCGGCCGGCGCCTGCTCCACGGCGGCCTGCTCGGCCTGGGTCAGGATTTCCTGGTCCCGGGGCAGATCCTGGACGAAGAGGAGTGGGGTGGTGCCGTGGAGGATGAAGCTGGCCGCGATGCTGCCGAAGGGCCAGCGGGTTTCCCCCGAATAGCCGTGGGCACACATCACCACCAGGTCCACCTGCTCCGACTCCACCAGCTCGTGCAGGTAGGTGGCCACGCCAGACGCCACGGCCAGCCGGGTCTGGATCTTTGTGCCTGCGCCCATGTGGCTGCGCAGGCTTTCCAGGTACTCCTGGGCAGCCTGCCGGTTGAGGGCCACCAGCCGGTCCACCAGCTCCTGCTCTTCCGGCGATAGCGGCGTCCGTCGGGGCACTTCCGGCTTCCGTACCACGTGGGCCAGGAGCAGCTCCGCCTGAAAGTGGCGGGCCAGGGAAGAGGCTGGCGCCAGGGCACATTCTGCCCGCCGTGAGCCATCCAACGGGGCCAGGATCTTGCGATAGGCCAGGGTGTCCAGTTCCGCCGAACCGGTGCGATAGGCCCGGATCAGCATGACGCCGGTGTTGGCCCGGACGATCACCTTCTGGGCCACGCTGCTCAGGTTCCAACCGCTCAGTCCGCTATAGCCATGGCTGCTCAACAGGATGAGGTCGGCCTCCTCCCGATGGGCACAGTCCAAAATACAGTTCGCTGCCCGCCCTTCACAGAGGAGGGGAACCGCCTGCACCTGGAGGGCATCCAGCCGTCTGGCCACCTGTTCCAGGTAGCGCTTCGCTTCCTGTCGACGCATCTGCCATTCCAGTGGATCTGGACAACGGCCTTGCTCGCCGTTGGAGGTGATTTCCAACACGTGTACCAGGGTACACGTGGCGCCAAAGGTACGGGCAAATGCCACTGCATGGGGTAAGACACATTCCGCCAGGGGGGACCCATCGAGTGGGATAAGAATGTGCTTGAACATGACAGGGCTCCTTTCGGGAAAATAACTGGGGACACAGTGCGCTCTCGAGGCCATTTCCAGAGGACGCCTGGTCTGGCGAACTGGAATGGCCGCTGGGAGGGATATCATCCACACCCAATCCAGGAAAGAAGGAAAGGATGAGACCAGATGAGGCCTTCCATCAGGCCGGCGGCGATGAGGCAAGCGATGAGGGCCTACAACGATGACTACATCATGAGTCGCACAACGTGTACCCTACAATATCTAGTATACCCCAAAAATGGTGCCGTGGGCATGTGAATTTTGCACAATTTTTCTTCTTCCAGCGATCTGCTGGCAGACACAAACCAGTCGTGGAGGGCACGTTTGACCCTCACTTGCCCCGTGGCTCAAGGCAGGTGAAATCAGTGTAGTGGAGATGGAACGAAGAAACAACGGTAGGGGCGCCAGTCTTTTCCTGGCGATTTCGCCAGGATGGGCGGTTACGGGGAGCACGGTTCGAAGCGGTAGACGGCCAGACCGACGAACGTCTGTTTGTCCGCCAGGCAGAAGTGTTCGTGTAGTCGTTGCAGGGTCAGGCGTTCCGGATCGGTGTACCACTCATGGGAGTAGATCAGCCAGACCCGCTCCCGCCCGGCCACCAGCCGATCCAGCCGGGGCAGATCCGCCTGACTCATTTTGGGCTCCAACACGCCCCGGTCGAAGAGATCCACCGGCAGGCCCCGGCGCTCCGGCAGGGGTGCCTGCGGGTCAGCGTGATACCGCCGGAGGTAGTAGTCGAAGGGGAGCTGGACCCAGCTGGCGTGGAAGAGGAGGAGATCGCCCGGTCGGCTTTCCCGGGCCACGTAAGCCGCGGCGGCATCCCATTCTTCTTTCTGAAAATAGAGGTAATAGCTGCCCAGCCCCAGCAGATCCAGGGCGAGGAGGAAGGCCAGCGCGGCGCCCGCCAGCCGGATTCGGCCTGCCCGGGCCAGCTTCCCCAGCCCCAGGGCCACCAGCAGGTAGTAGGCCAGGGCGGTCCAGATCAGGGTGCGGTCCGAGAAGATGGGGCGCCGCAGGCTGACGGCCAGCTCGCCCAGGGCCGGCACCAGGAAGAGGCTCGCCAGGAGCAGCCCCAGCCCACCACGTTGCCTGGACAGGCCGTACAGGGCCAGCAGCCCCCCCACCGTCGCGCCCAGGGCGGCCAGGGGCAAGCCCGCCGGAGCGCCCAGGTGGGCCACGTTGAAGTCCCGAAAGGCCGCCCAGACGGTGCCCAGGGTGGGGGGCAGGATCCAGAATTCCTGGTCCACCAGTCGCGCCTGTTCCACAAAGGCCCAGCTCCACGGCGACCAGAGGAGCAGGGCCAGGGCCTGGCAGCCCAGCCAGCGCCTTAGAAACCCGGGATGATCCAGGCCGGGCAAGTGGGTAGCGGACGGCTGGCGACGCTCCACGGCCCACAGGGCCAGCACGCCGAGATTGAGCGCCAGGGGAAAGAAGGCGGCCGCGGTGTTGTGGGTCAGCATGGTCGCAGCCTGGGCCACAGCCAGCCCCACCCCCCAGCGCCACCGCCCCGGCTCCTGGAGGAAGCGGGCCAGCAGGTAGAGCGCGGCCCCGGCCGTGAGGGTGAGCAGGGCGTACATGCGGGCCTCCTGGGCGTAGCGCACGTGGAACGGCGCCAGCGCCAGCAGGGTCGCTGCCATCAGCCCCACCCGGGCATCGGCCAGGCGGCGACCGGCCCCGTAGAGGAACAGGATGCTCCCCCCGCTGCAGAGGGCCGACAGGCTGCGCACCCCGGCTTCGCTGTCCCCCCACAGGTTCATCCAGCCGTGGAGCAGCGCGTAGTACAGGGGGGGATGTTGGTCGATGCGGATGAGCCAGCCCACCAGATCGGGCAGGCTCTGGCGGGCCATCCAGAGGCTGAAGGCTTCATCCAGCCAGAGGGTCTTGTGGCCCAAGGCCAGGAAGCGCAGGCCAGTACCCAGCACGGCCACCCCCAGGGCCAGCCAGGTCCAGCGGTCCATCGTGGCAAGGCCCAGGCGGAGGGTTGCCGTCCTGGGGTGAGCGGCTTGTCTCATTGGAACTGGGGAATCACCCTTTCGGCGAAGAGCCGGACCCCCTCGGTCCGGGGGAAGTCGGCGAAGCGGGCGATGAAGTAACTGCAGCCCAGCTCCGTGAAGGCCCGGAGCTGCTCGGCCACCTGGTCCGGCGTACCCACCAGCCCCGCGCCGCTGTAGAAGGGGGACGCCTCGGCCATGCGCCGGGCCTCGGCCTCGGTTTCGGCCACGGCCACCACTTCCACGGCCCACGTCTTGCGAATTTCATCGTAGTCCCGCCCTTCCGCGTCGCAGTGGCGGCGGAGCACCTCCAGCTTGTGGCGGTAGTTCTCCAACGTGCCGCCGGGGATGTTCCACCAGTCGGCGTGGCGGGCCACCACCCGCAGGGTGAGCTGTTCGCCGCCGCCGCCGATGAGGATGGGCGGCCGGGGATTCGGCTTGGGCTCACAGTAGGCATGCTCGATGTGGTAATGTCGGCCGTGGAAGGTGGCCGGCGTCTCTGTCCACAGGCGGCGGACGATCTGGACAGCCTCCTCTAGCTGGCGGATGCGGGTGGCGGGCTTGGGGAAGTCGTAGCCGTAGGCCCGGTATTCGTCTTCCTTCCAGCCTGCGCCGATGCCCAGGATGAAGCGTCCGCTGCTCAGGAGCTGGAGGGTGGCGCCCATCTTGGCCAGGAGGGCCGGGTTGCGGTAGGACTGGCAGAGGACGATGGTGCCGAATTTCAGGCGAGGGAAGGCGCCCGCCAGGTAGCAGATGGTGGACAGACATTCCAGGGTGGGGATGTCGTCGGCGGCAAAGCGGGCCCAGGGGATGAAGTGATCCGCCACCCAGGCCGAGTCAAAGGCGTCGCCCAGGGCCTCCAGGTTGCGGACGATCTGTTGGACGAAGTCCGGGCCGCTGCTTCCGTCCACCGGGAAGGCCGGGACTCGCCAGCCAAATTGAACAGTGCTCATCGTTGCGCTCCTTTGTGCTCTTTTTGATCCTCTTGCGGTCTTTGCGTTCATCCACAGACAGGAACTCTTCTGCTCCCATCCCCTTCCCCTGGCGGGAGGGCTGGGGGCGAGGGGGTGTGTCGCTTCCCGCCTCCCCAATATACTTGCCCCGGCCCCTTTCGTCCATTATACTGGTATCCATACGGCTGCGCCATCACCCGACACGCCCGGAAAGGAACCCCATGAATCCCGCATTGGCCTATCTGGATGCCGCCCAGGCTATCCTTCAGCGCATCCGCGAGACCCAGATGGACGCGTTGGAACGGGCGGCCGACATCTGCACCCATACCATCGCCAACGAGGGGCTGGTGCACCTCTTCGGCACCGGCCATTCCCGCATGTTCATCGAGGAAATGTTCCCCCGGCACGGCAGCTTTCCCGGCTTTCACCCCCTGGTGGAACTCTCCCTCACCTACCACAACCAGGTGGTGGGCTCCAATGGCCAGCGCCAGGCCATGTTCCTGGAGCACGTGGAGGGCCTGGGCAAGGTGATCCTGCGCAATTTCGTGCTGGCTCCGCCAGACAGCTTCATCATCTTCTCCAACAGTGGCGTCAACGAAGTGGTGGTGGAGGTGGCCCTGGAGGCCAAGAAGCGAGACCTCCCCGTGATCGTGGTGGTCTCCCTGGAGCATTGCCTGGCCTCTGCGCCCAAACACAGCTCCGGCAAACGGCTGCCGGACATCGCGGACGTGACCATCGACAACTGCACCCCAGGGGGCGACGCCATGGTGACCATCGACGGGCTGCCGGACCCCGTGGGCCCCGGCTCCACCATCGGTGCGGCCGCGGTGACCAATGCCCTCAAGTGCCTGATCGCGGATCGCCTGACCCGCCTGGGCAAGCCCCCCATCGTGCTGACCAGCAGCTACTTCATCGGCAGCGAGGCCTCGGCTCGCCAGTTCGATGCCTGCTACGATGACTATCGGAGGCGTGTCCGTCGTGTCTACGGCTGCTGAATGGCCTGTGCCCCAGGCGCCCACCTTCTACTTCATCGGCGTGACCACCGGCCACTCCTCTGCCATGGTCCTCTTCCCCCGCTGGATGGAAGCCCTGGGCCGGCCCGAGGTCACCATCCAGGGTGTGGACTTCGTACCCCACGACCGGCCCGCCCGCTATCGCAGCCTGGTGGAACACATCAAGCGGGAACCCCTGGCCCTGGGAGGGCTGGTCACCACCCACAAGATCGACCTGTTGGAGGCATCCCGGGATCTTTTTAACCGCCTGGGACCCTACGCCGCCCTGCTGGGGGAGGTTTCCAGCATTGCCAAGGAGGATGGCCAGCTGGTGGGCCGGGCCACCGACCCGGTGGCCGGCGGGATCGCGCTGCGGGCGGTGCTGGGCGACGGCTACTTCGGCCGTACCGGCGGCCATCTCCTTTGCTTCGGCGCAGGGGGCTCGGCCGCGGCCCTGGCCCTCTACCTCATCCGGCAGGAAAAGCCCGAGGACCGTCCCCGGCGCTTCGTGGTGGTCAACCGTTCCCAGCCTCGGCTGGACCGCCTGCGCAGCCTGGTGGAGCGGCTGCAGACCGACATCCAGTTCGAATACATTTGCAACCAGGATCCCCGGCGCAACGACGAGATCATGGCGGCCCTGCCCGACGGCTCGGTGGTGATCAACGCCACGGGCATGGGCAAGGACCGCCCCGGCTCGCCCATCACCGATGCCGGCCGCTTCCCCTTTCGAGGCGTCGCCTGGGAGCTGAACTATCGGGGCGAGCTGAACTTCCTGCACCAGGCCCTGGCCCAGCAGAAGGCCCGCCAGCTCACCGTGGAGGACGGCTGGCTCTACTTTCTCCACGGCTGGAGCCTGGTCATCGGCCACGTGCTCCATCGGGAGATCGATCCGGCAACCTTCGACCGCCTGGCCGCCATCGCCGGGGCGGTGGCCCCACGGACGGGCCTGGGGGCCAGAACGGAGCGTTCCTGACCCTGCAGGGACGCCCCTCTCCAAACCAGTGAGGAACGAGCCATGCAACCCATTCCATTGCGTACCACCGTGATCGGCAGTTATCCCTTCCCCGCCTGGCTGGAATTCGCCAGCCAGCACCTCTCGGCCTTCGGCCCGGCCGACGTGGCCGAAATGGTCGACGACGCCGTCGTGGCCGCCATCCACGACCAGGTCCAGGCCGGGCTGGACGTCATCACCGACGGCGAGCAGACCCGGCTGGACTTCAACCTCTCCTTCTACGGCTATTTGGATGGGATCGAGCAGGAACAGCAGCCGGCCCGTCGCTTTGGCCCGCCTGCCCACGACCAGCGGGGCAAGCACCGCATCGTGGGCGAGCTGCGGGCACCCAGGGGCCTGGGCGTAGTGGAGGAATTCCAGCGCCTGCAGCGCCTGGCGCCATCGGGGCCCACCCTCAAGGCCAGCGTCCCCGGCCCGTACACCCTCAGCGGCCGCCTCATCCCCAACGAGCGCTACCCGGACCGCTATGCGATCACCGAGGCGCTGCTGCCCATCGTGCGTCGCGAGCTGGAAGCCCTGGTGGAGGCCGGCTGCCAGGAAATCTGCGTGGACGAGCCGTCCATGAGCTGTTACGCCTACCGGGAGGATCCGGAGCGTTTCGTGGACATCTTCAACCGCACGGTGGCGCCGGTGGTGGGGCGCTGTCGCCTCTCCACCCACCTCTGCTTCGGCAACTACAAGGGCCGGGCCGTGGGGCCCCGCCGCTACGCCCCCATGTTCCCCGCCTTCCTGAAGATGGCGGTGGATGAAATCCACGTGGAGATGGCCAGCCGGGAATTCGCCGAGATCGAGCTCATCGGCCAAATTGCCGCCGAGCGGGATGTGGCCGTGGGGATTGTGGACGTCAAGAGCTACTACATCGAGACACCCGAGGACGTGGCCGAGCGGGTTCGCCTTTGCCTGCGCCATGCCCCGCCGGAGCGGCTGGCCTTTGCGCCGGACTGCGGCCTGAGCCAGACCGCGCGCTGGGCGGCCCGGCTGAAGCTCCAGAACCTGGTGGCCGGCGTCCATCAAGTTCGCCAGGAGTTAGGAGTGTGACTTCCATGTTTGTCACCGTGGGCAACATCACCCTGGATCTCTTCATCTCCGGCCTGGAAAAGGTGCCTGCCTTCGGCGGCGACGAATTCACGGCAGACAATCTGACCTTTTGCGACGAGCCCCTCACCATGGTGCTGGGTGGCAACGGCGCCATCAGCGCCTATGTGCTGGCCCGGCTGGGGGCCCTGGCCACCCCCTGTGGCGCCATCGGCCAGGACCAGGCCGGGGACATTGTGGCCGCCTGGCTGACCGCGGCCGGGGTGGACATGGAGGGGCTCCGGCGGACCGACGAGGTCGCCACGGCCACCACCACCGTCATCACCGACCGGGCCCTGAACCGGGTTGCCTTTCACCATCCCGGCGCCTCCCACTGGTACGCGCCGGAGGCGCTCCCCATGCGTCTGGTGGCCCAGGCCGATGTGCTGCTGGTTTCCAGTTATCCCCTGCTGCCTCGCTGGCGGCCGGATGGCTTCGCCCAGATTTTGCGCCAGGCCCGGCGCACGGGCACCATCACCGCGCTGGACATCGGGCCTGCCATCGGCCAGGCCGCACAACTGGAGGAGCTGCGCCCGCTGCTGCCCCACGTGAACTACCTGCTCTGCAATGGCCACGAGCTGGCCGTCTGTACCGGCGCCAAAACCCTGAAGGAGGGAGTGATGGCCCTGCTGGAGGCCGGGGCCCAGCACGTGGTGGTGAAGCGGGGCGCCCAGGGCGCGGTGTTGGTGGATCGCAGCGGCTCCCATCTGGTTTCCCCGGGCTTTGCCGTGGAGGCCCGGTTCACCGTGGGCGCAGGGGATGCCTTCAACGCCGGCCTGCTCTACGGCGTCGACAAGGGGTGGACCCCGGCCCGCGCCCTGCGCTTTGCCAACGCCGTGGCAGCCCTGGTGGTGGCCGGTGCCCGGGGCGCCCTGGGCGCGCCGTCCTTGCTCCAGGTGGAGAGCTTCCTGGCCAGACACGCCCAGGGCAGCGATAGGTGACACCAGCAGGGGGCGGACGTGGCTACAAATTCGCGAACACCAGTCGTCACCCCCGCCCCCACCCGCCGCCTACCACCGACTCCCGACTCCTGTCTACCGTCTACCGTCTACCGTCTACCGTCTACTGCCTACCGTCTACTGCCTACCGTCTACCGACTACCATCTACCCCCTACCCTTCCAACCCATTCAACCCAGGAGGAACACAATGAGCTGGCAATTTGAAGTGCTGGCCGAACCCATGGGCCTCACCGAGGGGCCGGCTTGGGACGGCAGCGGCCTGCTGTTCACCAACATCCCCAACAGCCGCATCATGCGCTACGACGGCGAGACCGGCCAGATCTCGGTCTTCCGCACGGGAACGAACCAGGCCAATGGCCTGATGTTCGACCGGGATGGCCGCCTCTATGCCTGCGAAGGCGGGGGCCGCCGTATCGTGCGCTACGAACCGGATGGCGGCACCACCGTCATCTGCGACAACTACCAGGGAAAGCGGCTCAACAGCCCCAACGACCTGGCCATCGACAACCAGGGGCGCATCTGGTTCACCGATCCCCGTTACGGCGACTACCGCGACGACATGGAACTGGACCATGAGTCGGTCTACCGGCTGGATCCCCAGCCCGACGGCACCTGGTCCATCACCCGCATGACCTACGACACCACCGCGCCCAACGGCATCCTCCTCTCGCCGGACAACCGCACCCTCTATGTGGCCCAGAGCAAATACGGCGAGGGTGAAAAGCGAGAACTCCGGGCCTATCCCATCCGCGAAGACGGGACCCTGGGGCCATATGAGGTGTTGCACAACTTCTACCCCCACCGGGGCATCGACGGCATGTGCCTGGATACCGAGGGCAACATCATCGCCACCGCCGGCTGGGAGCTGAGCGGCCCCGGCGGCATGATCTACGTCTTCGCGCCCAACGGCCGGGTGTTGGAAACCCACCCGCTGCCCTGCAACCGGCCCACCAATTGCACCTTCGGCGACGCAGATCTGCGCACCCTCTACGTCACCTCCATCGAGGGCCATCTGATCCGGGCCCGCACCCCGCGCCAGGGGCTGTTGCTCTATCCGCCCCTCGCCAGGTAGCCGTCGGGAGGCGCAGGCTATGACCTCAACGAACCATCCACCGGTCCGCCGCTGGGCGCCCCTGGAGCTCACCGTGGACGCCGGCGTGGCCCTGGAAAATCCGCTGCAGGCGGGGCGGCTGGAGGCAACCTTCACCGGACCCTCGGGCCAGATCCGCCGGATCGATGGCTTCTGGGATGGCGGCACCACGTGGCGGGTGCGCTTTGCCCCGGACGAAGAAGGGCGCTGGCACTACCGCCTCCAGTGGCAGGGCCGCCCGGATGTGGCCTTCACGCCGGACCAGGGCCACTTCGACTGTGTGGCGCCCGCGGGCCAGGGCCTCTTCCAGCGCCACGGCCCGGTGCGCCTGGCCGCGCACAAGCGCCACCTGGAGCACGCGGACGGCACGCCCTTCTTCTGGCTGGCAGATACAGCCTGGAACGGGCCCCTGCGGGCCACCGACGACGAGTGGGCCTACTATCTCCAGGTGCGCACCCGCCAGCGTTTCACCGCGGTCCAGTGGGTTGCGACCCAGTGGCGGGCTGCGCCGGACGGGGACAGGGATGGCCGCCTGGCCTTCACCGGCCGGGAGCGCATCGCCGTCAATCCTGAGTTCTTCCAGCGGCTGGATCGCCGGGTGGCGGCCATGGCCCAGGCCGGCCTGTTGAGCGTGCCCGTGCTGCTCTGGGCCGTGGGGGGCGGTACCAATCCCGAGGTGGATCCCGGCTACGGCCTGCCGGAAGATCAGGCCATCCTGCTGGCGCGCTACATGGTGGCCCGCTGGGGCGCGTGGCCGGTGGTCTGGATTCTGGCAGGCGACGGCAAGTACTTCGGCGACTACGCGGCCCGCTGGCGGCGCATCGGCCGCGCCGTCTTCGGCGACGGACCCCGCGCGCCCGTGGCCATGCACTGTGGCGGCCAGCAGTGGCCCGCCGATGAGCTGCGGGGCGAGCCGTGGCTGGACATCCTGGGCTACCAGAGCGGCCACGGCGACAGCGCCGAGACCTGGCGGTGGCTGGTGGAAGGCCCGCCTGCCCGGGAATGGGGCAGGGAGCCCCGCCTCTTCCAGTTGAACCTGGAGCCGGCCTACGAGAATCATGTGGCCTACCACTCCGGGCAGCCCCACTCCGCCCAGTCGGTGCGCCAGGCCATCTACTGGAGCCTGCTCAACGCCCCCACGGCCGGCGTCAGCTACGGCGGCCACGGCGTCTGGGGGTGGGATGACGGCAGCGGCCCGCCGGTGGATCATCCCCGCTCGGGCACGCCCCTGCCCTGGCGGGAGGCGCTGGAGATGCCCGCCGCAACTCAGATGGCCCACCTGGCCGATTGCTTTACCGGCCTGGCGTGGACGGCGCTCCGGCCCCGGCCCGACCTGCTGGTGGAACAACCGGGGCGGGAAGATGTGACCCGTACCGTCCTGGTCTCCGCTTCGGATGCTGGGGACCTGGTGGTGGCGTACACGCCCCAGCCGGTTACGCTGCGACTGCGTACCGCGGAGCTGGCAGCCGGCCTCGCGGGCACCTGGTGGGATCCGCGTACGGGCACGCAGCATCCCCTGGATTTCCTGCCCGCCGGGGAGGAGGTCGCCTTGACCACACCCGGTGCGGGCGACTGGTTGTTGATCCTGCAACCACGGGAGTGAAAGGAGTCTCCATGCCCACTCCATTCCGCATCGGCATTTCCGCCGACTTCAAGACAGCGGCGCCCGGCCGACTGGAGCCGGCGCTGCGCACCCTCATCGAGCCCCTGCCCCACGTGAGCTACGGTGAATTCGCCCCAACCGGCCAGGATGACGCGGGTCCGTACGTCACCCCCGCGGACATCGCCGACTTCGACGCGGTCCTGGTCCTGGGGCCGCGCTTCACTGCAGCCTCCTTTTCAGGCCAGGATCGGCTGGCGGTCATCGCCCGCTGGGGCGTCGGCTACGACATGATCGACGTGGCCGCGTGCACAGCCAACGACGTGCTCCTGGCCATCACCGTGGACGCGGTGCGCCGGCCGGTGGCCGAAGCCATCCTGACCCTGATGTTGGCCCTGGCCAAACAGTTGCCGGCCAAGGACCGCCTGGTGCGCACCGGCCGTTGGGATCTCCGGGGTGAGTTGCCGGCCCTGGGCCTGCGGGACAAGACCGTGGGGTCCGTGGGGCTGGGCAACATCGGCGCGGAGATGTTCCGGCTGCTGGCGCCCTTTGGCCTGGGCCGTCGTCTGGCCGCGGACCCCTACGCCCGTCCCGAGGTGGTCGCCGAACTGGGGGTGGAACTGGTGGACCTGGAGACCCTGTTCCAGGAATCGGACTTTATCGCGGTGAACTGCCCCCTCACTCCGGAGACCCGGGGGCTGGTCAACGCCCGCCTCCTCTCCCGAATGAAGCCCACTGCCTACCTGATCAACACGGCCCGGGGACCCATTGTCAACCAGGATGACCTGGTGGCCGCGCTGGAGGCCGGCCAGATTGCCGGCGCAGGCCTGGATGTCTTCGACCCGGAGCCGCTGCCGGTGGACCATCCCCTCACCCGCATGGAGAACGTGATCCTTTCGCCCCACTCCCTGGCCTGGACCGACGAGCTCTACCGGGACAACAGCCTGGGCGCCTGTGAGAACATTCTCCAGGTTTTCCAGGGGCAGCTCCCCCGGTACACGGTCAACCGGGAGGTGGTGCAACGGCCGGGTTTCCAGGCCAAGCTCCAGGTCCTGAAGGCGGCCTGGCAGGCTGCGGTTGGCTGATGGCTTGCTACAACGACTTACCACATCCATATCTACCAGGGGAATCAATCGATGCAGATCACAGATATCATCCTCTTTCAAGTCTCGGGGCGCTACACCGGCCCCACCTTCCCGCCCGGTGACCGCCAGGCCCAGCAACTGGACATCTACCCGGAGTTCAACCAGCGTCCTGCCGCCGAACCCGGGGACACCCTCAGTGCCATCTACGTGGAAGTGCAGACCGACCAGGGGATCTCCGGCCTGTGGGGCCCCATTCAGGAGCATCAGGCCTACCACATCCACCGCTCCCTTCGCCCCTTTCTCATGGGCCGGGACCCTCTGGCCACGGAGCTCCTCTACGACCAGATGATTCGCCTGGACCGCCACGGTCGCTCTGGCCTCTTCATGACCGCGGTGAGCGCGGTGGACAACGCCCTGTGGGACCTCAAGGGGAAGGCGTGGGGTCAGCCAGTCTACCGCCTGCTGGGCGGCCCTACCCGGCCGGCGGTGCCCGCCTATGCCAGCATGTTGGGCTTTTCCGTGGAGCCGGAGCAGGCCGCGGCCACAGCCCGGGAATACAAGGCCAAAGGGTTCACGGCCCAGAAGTGGTTTTTCCGCTACGGGCCCGGCGACGGCGAGGCGGGCAAAGCCCGCAATCTGGCCATGGCCCAGGCGGTGCGGGACGCAGTGGGGCCGGCGTACACCCTCATGTTTGACGCGTTCATGGGTTGGACGGTGAGCTACGCGGTGGAGATGGTGCGGGCCCTGGAGCCCATTCGCCCTTTCTGGATGGAAGAGCCCATCCCGCCTGAACGGGTGGGCGGGCTGCGCAAGATCCGCCAGGCGGCCCGGGTGCCCATTGCCACGGGTGAGCACGTCTACACCCGCTGGCAGACCAAGGAGCTGCTGGTCAACCAGGCGGTGGATGTGCTGCAGAACGACCCCGACTGGACCGGCGGCATCACCGAGCTGGTGAAGGTGTGTGCCCTGGCCTCCGCCTTCGAGACGCCTGTGGTGGCCCACGGCCATTCGCTGCTGGCGGCCCTCCATGTGGCCGGTGCCCAATCGCCCGCGGCGGTGCCCTTCGTGGAATACCTGATCCGGGCGCAGGAATCCAAGCAGTTCTTTCACAAGCCCATCTACCGACCCCAGGATGGCGTGGTGGCACTGCCGGAGCTGCCCGGCCTGGGGCTGGTGCTGGATGAGGAGAAGGTGGAAGAGCGAACGCCTCTTTCTTGGGGGTGAGCGCCTTTCTTGGCTCAGAATTTATTGTTGACCAGGCCAATAGCTGGCAGGCCCCGTTATCTTTTCCGGCCGACCGTTGTCAAAATCCCCACAATGACAAGGGCGGCAATCACATGCATCAGCTCTAGAGTGATTATGGCATCCCAGGTGATGGGCAGACTGAAGGGTGTAATAAACGAGAGACGGATTACACAGACAGCGCCGCATGGGGCGAGTGCGCATCCTCAGATGCGCACTCCTCGAAAGGATCACCACCGCCACGCGGAGTCGGCATCTGAGGATGCCGACCCAGCCGCTGCGCAGCCGTTGCCGTCCCTGCACCTGTCCGGATTGGGTGCAACACGTGCGTAGGGCGGGTCTCTGGCCCGCCGTGGGTGGCTGGTTCGACCGCGACAGCGGGCGGGCACGGAGGCCCGCCCCGACGGGGACGGGCGCCTTTCCGGGCACCACCGTGCGGCCGGAGACCGCACCTACGACAGGAGCCGCCATCCGCGCCGATCGGACGCCACGGATATGGGGGGCGGCGTGAAATCGATGGGGCGGGTCTGCAAAGATAGTGGTTGACCTTTGCCTCAAGCCAGGAACAGCCATGACGTAAGGCATCCTGCTCAATCTGCAGGAAAGCACACAGCCCCAGCCCGGTATGATTCATTCGGATGGCATAACCCAGGGGAACCGGGCGCTTCGTCCTTGCGCCCGGCTGTGGCAGGGGAGATGTTGGGGAAAGTCAGACCACGTGGATGCCGTCACCTTCGACCACTTCCCCGATTTCCCAGCAGTCCTGCTCCTGTTCCTGGCAGGCGGCCCGGAAGGTGTCTACCTGACCCTCGGGGACGGCCAGCAGCAGGCCGCCGCTGGTTTCCGCCTCCCACAGGAGGGTTCGCTGGGCAGGGGTGACGCTTTCGGCGAAGCGGACCTGATTCGCAAAGGCCTCCGGGTTGCGGCTGCTGGCCCGGGTCAGGTAGCCGGCCCGAATGTAGTCCCACACGCCAGGCAGGTGGGGCACGTCGGCGGCCCGGATGCGCAGGCCAATCGGGCCGGCGGGACCACCTGCAGCCACCATCTCGCTGGCGTGGCCCAGCAAGCCAAAGCCGGTGACGTCGGTGGCGCAGCGGACGCCCGCGGCCCGGGCCGCCCGAGCCGCAGCCCGATTCAGGCGCAACATGGACTGAATGGCCGCATCCAGGTGGCGCACATCCAGGTCGGGCTTGCCCTGGGCCCGACGGGCCAGCCGTTGCGCGCGACCTTCGCCGGGGCCGGTTAATTTGGCCGCGGTGGTGATGATGCCCGTGCCCAGGGGCTTGGTGAGGAAAAGCCGGTCGCCGGGGCGGGCTCCGCCCTTGCGAAAGACCTGCTCTGGATGGACCAGGCCGGTGACGCTGAGGCCGTAGAAGGGCTCCGGGTTGGTCACCGTGTGCCCCCCGGCGATGGCCGCGCCCGCCTCCCGCACCTTGGCGGCACCGCCGGCAAAGATCTGGGCCACCGTTTCCGGGCTCAGCGCCTCGGGAAAGCCGGCGATATTCAGGCAAAAGATCACCTCGCCGCCCATGGCATAGACGTCGCTCATGGCGTTGGCCGCGGCGATGGCCCCGTAGGTCCAGGGATCATCCACGATGGGCGTGAAGAAATCCGTGGTCTTGATCAGGGCCCGTTCCGCGTCCAGCCGATAGACGGCGGCGTCATCCGGTTCGCCCAGGCCGACCAGGATCTCGGGATATTCAGTTGCCGGGAAGAACCCGGCCAGTTGTCGCACGACCTGCGACAGCGTCTCCGGTGGGAGCTTGGATGCTCAACCGGCGCACGCCACCATCGCGGTCAGGTAAGGTCGTTCCTTGTCCATGGCCTGTTCGTCTTGAAAGCGGGTTTCTCTTTGGGCTCTCTGGGCACGTCTGAATATGCCGTGATGCCTATTGTACACGGAAGGGGCATCCCCGCCAAGTGGCAGGCGGCCAGGGGGGCATTCCAGTTTGGGGGCAGGATTCGGCCCCTGGGGCTTTGGGCAGGCCTTTATCTCGTCGGACAGGGCGGTCTCGTCGGACAGAGCGGCGTCCAAGGGCGCGCCTCTGGGCCGCTGTCCCGACCGGCGCCTGGTGCAGGTCGATCCGGTAGGGGCGGGGCTTGCCCTGTTCCCACCGATTGGGAGATCCAGAAGGTGTCGCGCCGTCGTTCTTATGCATGGTGATGATGCCTGCGCCGTGGCACGCTCTCCCCGGGGTAGCCGGAATCGCAAATTTGAGCCTGGCTGTGATACCCTTTGCAGTACCGCTATGGATCCACGATACAGATACTGCAAAGACCCAGAAAGGCTCCCAGTATGACTGGCAATGGCAGCAAATATGTGGTGGTGACCGGCGTCTCCAGTGGGATCGGCCGGGCAACCCTGGCCGAGCTGGCCGCCCACGGCTATCACGTGTTTGGCAGCGTCCGGACCCAGGAAGTGGCAGATCGGCTCTCCCAGGAGTATGGCGCCGCGTTCACGCCCCTCTTGTTCGACGTGACCGACGAAGACGCGGTGGACGCGGCCGCCGAGCAGGTGGCCGAGGTGGTGGGCGATCGGGGGCTGGTTGGCCTGGTCAACAACGCGGGCATCGCGGTCGGCGGGCCACTCCTGTATCTGCCGATTGAGGAGATGCGTCGGCAGTTCGAGGTCAACCTGTTCGGCGTGATGAACGTGATCCAGGCTTTCGCCCCCCTGTTGGGCGCGGAGGCGGAAGCGCCCCACCCACCGGGCCGCATCATCAACCTGAGTTCGGCCAGCGGCCACACGGCCTATCCCTTCCTGGGGCCCTATGCCGCTTCCAAGTTCGCCCTGGAGGGCTTTTCCGACAGCCTGCGGCGGGAACTGCAGCTCTTCGGCATCGACGTCATCGTGATCATTCCCGGCGCGGTGCGTACGCCCATCTGGGACAAGGCCCTGGCCCTGGCAGAGGAGGACGACTACAGCGACACCGAGTACGCCGAGATCGTCCCCAAGGTACGGGAGACCCTGGCGCGCCTGGAGCAGGAGGGTATGCCGCCGGAACGGGTGAGCCGCACCATCCGCCAGGCCTTGGAGAGCCCCAGGCCCAAGACCCGCTACGTGGTGGCCAACAACTGGCTGTTGGGCTGGATTTTGCCCCGCTGGCTGCCTGATCGCTGGCTGGATCGCCTGGTGGCCCGCCAGTGGGGGTTGGGCCGCGCCTGAAGCCACCCCACGAGGACCAGGCGGTACGCATTCACCCCAGACTGGATCAGGGACCTGAGCCGCAGGGACAGACTCCCCTGCAAAAAGGGCATTTTTGAACGCAAAGGCGTCAAGAAGCGCAGGAGAGAAGCACCCGAATCAGCGTTCATCGGCGTGGGTCAGCGTCCGAATTTCAGCAGTTCACGATTTCGACGCGGAGTCGGCATCCTCAGATGCCGACCCAGGCGGAACAGCGCCGCATCTGAGGATGCTCACTCCACAAATGGGCAACAATCGTGAAGTACTGAATTTGACCTTTTTGCAGTAGAGTCAGTTTGCAGTAGAGCCAGGGACAGGAACGAGAACACGAAAGGGAAAAAGAGATGCAAGCGCTGTGTTCATCTGTGAAATGTATGGTTTCTGCAGTGGGCTCCCGGATCTCTACGCTGAGGGGTGGCTTCATTTTGGCGCTGGTTTCCGGGTTGGTGCTCCTCGCCCTGGCTGCCTGTAACCCGGGTGGCGGTGCCAGCGTGCTTCCGGCAGCGCCCGCCCAGACCCCGGCTGACGGGGCCGCTCCGGCCACTGCCACCCCGGCGTCCAACCCGGCTGATCCTGCGCCGACGCCCACGGCAACGGCTGCACCCACCGAGTCCGCCCCCGAGCCCACCCCGGAGGCCAGGTTGCGGACCTTCCGGCTGGCGCCCGGGCAAAGCGAAGCCCGCTTCATCGTCGACGAGGTGTTGCTGGGGCGCCCCAACACCGTGGTGGGCAGCACCGACCAGGTGACCGGCACCATCCAGGTGGATCTGAACGACTTCCGCCAGACCCAGGTCAGCCCCATCCAGGTGGATGCCCGCTCCCTGGCCACGGACAACCGGTTCCGCAACCGTTCCATCCAGCGGCAGATCCTCCAGTCCCAGCGGGATGAATATCGCTACATCGTCTTCACCCCCACGGCCATCGAGGGGCTGCCGGAGACGGTGAACCTGGGTGAGCCCTTCACCTTCCAGATCGTCGGCGACCTGACCATTCGAGATATCACCAGCCCGGTCACCTTCGAAGTCACGGTGACGCCCGTCTCCGAAACCGAGTTGACCGGCCTGGCCCGCACCACGGTCACCCGTTCCATGTTCGACCTGCGCATCCCCAACGTGCCCGGTGTGGCCGACGTCTCGGAAGATGTGCAGTTGGAGCTGGAATTTGTGGCGGTGGCCGAAGAAGGGACCGGCGGCTAGCCGTTGACCCTTTCTCCACCGCTCCCCACCGACTGTTGCCAAACGCCTGGCCTCTGGCCGGGCGTTTTTGTTGCAGCGGCATGCACCCGGCCGAAACGGCGATTTGTGGGCGCCGATGCAATCTGGTATCATCCGTGCATATGTCAAACGCAACCATGCAGGCTCTGGCCCGGAAGGGGCCAGCAACCTTGCTCTTCCGAACCGGGTCTTCCCGGCACCGTGTGGGAAGTAACACGGGCAGGTCCACGGCCATCTCTGCCTTTTGCCCTGGCCAGGTGGTGAACGGCCAGTCGGTGAACAGCCGTGCTGGCAAAGGGGCTGACGTGGACCGGGCCGGGGGTAGCAGCCAGGGGGATGGCGCCCGGAAGGGCAACCTCATCCCGGCTGATCTCTGTTAGGCCGCCGGTAGCCATGTCTTCGTTGCATCCATCTCAACTGATCCCAGATCCCATCCAACCTCAAGCCCAGGGCCATGCACCCCAGACAGAGATGCGGCTGCTGCTGATCTGTCACGCCGAGGGGATGCATGATCGTTACGCCAACTTTGCCGGCGAAGAGAGCGGCCTGACTGCCCGGGGATGGGAACAGGCCGACATCCTGGCCGGCTGGCTGCAGAATTACTGCACCATCGACACCCTGGTCAGCGACAGCCTCCTCCACAGCCGTCTCACGGCCCAGCGCATTGGCCAGGCCCTGGGATTGCCCGTGGCGGTCAACCGGGAGCTCCCCCTGTGTCCTCGAGGGGAATGGCAGGCGCTGGACGCCCGCCTGGTCGGCGCTCGCTCCCTCCAGGCGCTGGCCCAGCTTCAGGAGGAGGCGCTGCCGCCTCCTTACGCGGACTTCTGCCGCCAGTTGGTGGCTTCGGTGGACCGCCTGGTGGCCGAACATTGGGGATCAACCCTGGCGCTGGTCACCAGCGGCGACAACATCGCCACCTTGCTCCGCTACTTCTTCGGCGCCCATCGCCTGGACATCCAGATCGACCACACCAGCCTCAGCGAAGTCAACTACCAGGGCCGACGCTGGCGCCTGGCCTACACCAACCGGTTGGAACATCTGCCCAGGCCGGTGCCCAGGGTGCAGCAGGTCAACGGAGAATCCAAGTCGGATGGGGAACCCATGGAGGATCTCTCCCTCGTCGTTCAGGTGTACAACCGGCTGGCCCAGGCAGACCTCCAGCGCAAGCGCACCGACGACGAAACCCGGCTGCGCCATCTGCTCCAGTTCGCCAAGATTCCACCGGATGCCCGGGTGCTGGACATCGGGACGGGGTTGGGCGTGCTTCCCCTCATGCTGGCCGAAGCTGGAGCCCGTTCCGTGGTGGGCATCGACATCTGCCCCACCATGTTGGAGCAGGCCGAGTATCTGCGCCTGAGCCGGCTCTCCCCGGCGGCCCAGCGGGTCAGCTTCCGTCTGGCGCCCGCACAGGCCCTCCCCTTCGCCGATGAATCCTTCGACGTGGTCTTCTGCCGCCTGGTGCTCCACCACGCCCGCAAGCCAGAGCGCATCATCCAGGAGGCGGCCCGGGTCTTGCGGCCCGGAGGCATGCTCATCCTGGCCGAGCTCCTCAGCGCCGATAACCCCGTCAAACGGGCCACCCAGAACGCCATTGAAGAGCGGCGCAACCCCGCCCACGTGGCGGCGCGCACGGCCGATCAGTACAACAAGCTGGTGGTCGACCAGGGGTTAACCATCGAAGCCCGGGAAGTGGTCAGCTTCGAGCGGGAGTTGGAGGAGTGGATCGCGGGCATGCAGACGGACCCGGCCGATGTGGCCGTGGTCCGGGAGATGATTGAAGCGGGCCTGGAGACGGACGCCGCGGGCATCAACGCCCGTCGCCAGGGCAACACGCTGGTCTTTGAGCAGCGGATGTACTACGTGAAGGCGGTGAAGCCGCGCCCCTCGGAGTAATCCCGTCGAAGTAATCCCGTCGAAGCAATACGGAGCCGCGCCGGAGGAGGTAGCTCTACATGAAACCGTGGCCGGCCTTGGGTCGATGATTGAAATCATCGGCTGGCAGACTCCAAGTGCGTTGAAACCCACTCCCCGGCGCGGATGGCACCTGGCTTGAATCCGTTTTCAACGGATTTCCTGTCCCCGCAAGGCATTTCCATGCCTCGTCATCGGACTAGTACAGTCTGGCGTAAATACCACGGCAGAAATTCGGCGGCACTACCGCTGGTGGAACCTATCGGCGAATTTCTGCCGGGATTTACTGGCTGCCGCGGCGGGCATCCCGGTACAACTCCCGCACAATGATGGCCTTCTGGATCTGGGTGGTTCCCTCGTAGATCTGGTAGATCTTGGCATCCCGCATGAGTTTCTCCACGGGGTACTCCCGGCTGTAGCCGTTGCCCCCGAACACCTGGACCGCGTCCAGGGTGTTCTGCATGGCGGCATCGGCGCAGAAGGCTTTGGCAATGGCTGCCTCCAGGGTGTTTCGCCGTCCCTGGTCTGCCAGCCAGGCGGCCTTCCACGCCAGGGCTCGGGCCGCCTCCACCCGGATGCGCATGTCGGCCAGCATGAACCCGACCCCCTGGAACTGGGCGATGGGCTGGCCAAAGGCCGTCCGCTCTCCCGCATACTTGACCGCTTCATCCAGGGCCCGGCGGGCCACGCCGGTGGCCGCCGCAGCCACCGGGGGGCGACTGCGGTCGAAGACCTGCATGGCCAGCATGAACCCGTCCCCTTCCCGGCCCACCAGGTTGCTGGCCGGGACCTCCACCTCTTCGAAGAAGACCATGGCTGCCTGGGCCGCGTGCTGGCCCATCTTCTCCAGGGGCTTGCTGACGCTGACGCCGGGGTAATCCCGCTCCACGATGAAGCAGCTCATGCCCTTGTGGCCCCCTTCGGGGTCCGTCTTGGCAAAGACGGTGAAGAAACTGGCCACCGGCGCGTCGGTGATCCAGGTCTTGGCGCCGTTGAGGATGTAGCTGTCGCCCTTGCGGGTGGCGGTGGTTTTGATGCCAGCCACGTCAGAACCGGCGTCGGGCTCGGTCATGCAGTAGGACATGATCTTCCCTTCGTCCACCAGCCGGGGGAAATAGCGCTTTTTTTGCTCGTCGCTGCCGGCCAGCAGCAAGGGAAGGACGGCCAACTGGTTGAGCATCAGGGCGGTTTGGATGCCGGAGCAGGCATAGGCCAGCTCTTCGGCCACCAGACATTCCTCCAGCACGTTGGCGCCCAGGCCGCCGTACTCCTCGGGGATGTTCATGTTGACCAGCCCCACCTCCCGGGCCTTGTGGAAGATGTCCCAGGGCCATTCCCCGCTGCGATCGTATTCATCCGCCCTGGGCAGAATTTCCTTGCGCGCGAAATCCCTGGCCAGCTCCTGGAGCATGCGCATCTCCTCGGACAGCTCGAGCTGCAGGCCGGTGCTCTCTGCCATGGTGTCGTGCAACATATTTCGCTCCCTCCCTCTTGACCGACTCCGGGCGCCGCCATCCCGGGCAGGCTTGTAGCTGGTGATGGGCGACTCCCGCCTATTTGGGGTATCTCGATTGAATACCCGGGCTATTCTGGTATTGTTGTGGGTGGGTTTATAATATTCCCCCAGTAGGGAAAGGGGAGAACAGTGACCTGCAAAATTTTTAAACGCAAAGGCGCAAAGGCGCAAAGAAACGCAGGAGAGAGTCACCCGAACCAGCGTTCATCTCCGTGGGTCAGCGTCCTCATTTGACCTTTGTGCAGTACTTTTGTGCAGTAGAGTGTGCAGTAGAGCTATCCAATCGAAAACGCCAAGAGACAAACGTCAAGAGACAAACGTCAAGAGTGAGGTAAATGTTAGAAAATTCGCACCTGTATCGGGAGATCCACGAGCAACCCCAGGTGTTGGCGGATCTCCTGGAGAGAGCCCGGCCAGCCATTCAGGGACTGGCTCGTGAGATTCAGCGCCGGCAGATCCGGTACGTCATGATTGCGGCCCGGGGCACCAGCGACAACGCCGGCCGCTACGCCAACTACCTGCTGGGCGCGGTCAACGGCCTGCCGGTGGCCCTGGCGACCCCCAGCCTGTACACCATCTACCGACGTCCTCCCCGCCTCACCGATGCCCTGGTGTTGGGCATCAGTCAGAGCGGCAAGAGTCCAGACATCGTCAGCGTGGTGGCCGAAGCCCGACGCCAGGGCGTGCTCACAGCCGCCATCACCAACGAGGGCGCTTCCGACCTGGCCCAGGAGGCCGACCACGTCATCCTGTTGCACGCCGGCGAGGAGCGCTCCATCGCCGCCACCAAGACCTACACCAGCCAGCTCATGGCCCTGGCCCTGCTCAGCGCCACCCTGGCTGACGACGCGGAAATGTTGGCCACCCTGGAGCAGGTGCCGGACGCGGTGGCCAACCAGTTGACCCTGAATGAACAGATCGGTGTCCTGGCCCAGCGCTACCGCTACATGCGGGACTGTGTGGTTATCGGCCGGGGGTACAACTATGCCAGCGCCTTTGAATTGGCCCTGAAGCTCAAGGAGCTCACCTACACCATTGCCGAGCCCTACAGCAGCGCCGATTTTCTGCACGGCCCTCTGGCCCTGATCGAGTACGGTTTCCCGGCCATCGTCTTTGCCCCCACGGGCATCATGCTGCCGGAGATGCAGAGCTTCATCAGCCTGTTGCGGCAGCGGGAAGCCGAGGCCATCGTCATCAGCGATGACCCGGCCACGCTGGCCATGGGGCGCATCCAGCTTCCCCTGACCACGCCCGTGCCGGAGTGGATCTCGCCCATCACCGCCATCGTCCCTGGGCAGCTCCTGGCCATGCACCTGGCCCACGCCCGGGACTACGATCCCGACCATCCCCGGGGGCTGCGCAAGGTCACCGAGACCCGCTAGTAAATCCCGGCAGAAATTCGCCGAGCGCATCCACCAGGGGGCGTGCCGCCGAAGTTCTGCCGTGGTATTTCTGCCAGACTGGGTTAGAGCCGGATGACCCGGGCGCCGACCAGCTTGATCAGAGCCTGGACGGGCAGCTCCACGTTGGCCCCCCGCTGGCCAGCGCTGACGGCGATGGTCTCAAAGGCCAGGGCGCGATGGTCCAGGTAGACGCTAAAGCCCCGGTTGATCAACGCCAGCGGGCTGATCCCGCCCGTCTGCAGGCCGGTCAGCGCCTCGGCCTGGTCGTGGGAGGCCATGCGGGCCCGCTTGATGCCCACGGCCCGGGCCAGCGCCTTGAGGTCCAGGGTCTCGGGCCCGGGAACCACCACCAGCATGGGCTTGTGGTTGGGCTGGTCAGCCAGAACGACCAGGGTCTTGAAGACCTGCGCCGGCGGCAGCCCGATGGCTTCGGCCACCTCTGTGGCTGAGTGGATGCCGGCATCGTAGTCGTAGGTGTGGATGCGGTAGGGGATCTTTTTGCTGTTGAGAAGACGGGTAACGTTGTTCTTGAATTCCATGGGACCTGCCTGTTGGAGTCGTGCGTGGTATGACGTGATGGGTGAACCCCTTTACACACCGCCTGAGCTCTGGGCGTATTGACGCCTCTCGGAATCAGCCGGCTTCCGGACTGGGGTAAAGAAGCGTTTATGGACTACCTGGAACGGTTATGGGCAGAGAATCCCACCACGGTGGCCGCACTTGGCGTCCTCCTGGTGTGCATCCTGGCTATCCTCTCCGCGCTCATTCGGGCCCGCCAGCGCAGCCGTGACCTCTTGGCCGCCCTGGGAGACAGCGCCCGGGGGCAGGTGGTGTTGCTGCGGCCTCTGGGCCTGTGGGGGTTCGAGGCGGCCATCCAGCCGGCGCCGGAACCGTTCAGCCAGTTTGTGGTGCGCTATCGGGCTGCGCCGGCCCTGCTGGCCTGGCTGTTGCGGCCCCTCCTGTACGGCGCCAATCAACTCACCTTCCAGGCCAGCCTGAACACCCGGCCGGCCGGCGAGCTCCTCTGGATCCGGGGTCAGGTGCCCAGTCGAGCCCTGGGCAAAGGAACAGAGCTGGGCCTCTGGGTCCAGCATCGCCTGGACATCAGCGGCAGCGAATACGCCACCCGGGGACCGAACCCGGGTGCGCTCCAGCACGTCTTTCTGGATCTCCAGACCCGCTTTGGCCCGATCTTGCGCAAGGTGAGCATCCAGGCCGACGCCGCGCCAGAGATGGAGGTGGTGGTGCGCACCCGAGGCCTCAACCCGGAACAGATTCCGGCCCTGGTGGCCACCTTGCGGGCTGCCGGCCGGGCCGCCCTCTATTGACCCTGCGCAGATCAGCGTCAAAACCCAAAAGTGCCCAAAAGGAATACAGCGGCGTTTCGCTCTACCAAGAGCCTAAACGCCGCTGCATATCCATGATATCATCTTCACAAACGACTTTACTACGGCGATGTGATGCCCGGCGCTAAGCGCCCTGCGATGTGTGTTGTGAAGATGAAGTAGCGCATACGGGATTCGAACCCGTGTCTCTGCCTTGAGAGGGCAGTATCCTAGGCCTCTAGACGAATGCGCCACGATTGTGATTGGCCAAGATGGTGGCATTCTACGTGTTTCAGGGGACTTTGTCAAATTTCTGGAGCCTTGGGGTGCATCATAATCGGTGCATCATGATCAGGGTGTCGCTGGCGTTTGCCGATGGGAGGGGCTGGAGGTGAAGCGGGGAAGCGGAGGGGGGAATTGTTCCCTCTGTTCCGCCTGACTGTGCTATAATGGACCTCCCCCGGCGGCCTGGCACGCCGTCCATGGCGTCGCCCGGATCGGTCGGGATACCAAGCGATGCCAAGACCAAGACTCCATGGCGGGTTCAAACCCCGCTCAGGCATCCACGGTGGGCCTGAAACCACGGTTGGCCTGAAAGATGAGAAGGAAGGAGCTGGTATGTTGCGGACACCCAAACAGATCACGCGCGCCCTGGATCGGGTGCTGCATACGGTCGAGAAGCCTGCACGCTACACCGGCGGCGAGCTCAACAGCGTCGCCAAGGATTGGGCGGATCCCCACATCCGCACCAAGGTGGCCCTGGCCTTCCCCGACATCTACGAGCTGGGGGGCAGCAATCTGGGCCTCATGATCCTCTACGACCTGATCAACAAGCGGGATGATCTGCTGGCGGAACGGGTCTACTGCCCCTGGCCCGATTTTGAACAGGTCATGCGGCGGGAGGGCATCCCCCTCTACGGCCTGGAAACCCGCCATCCCCTGATGGACTTCGACATCGTCGGCTTCAGCCTACCCTACGAGCAGCTCTTCACCAACGTGCTCACCATGCTGGATCTGGCGGGCATCCCCCTGCGCGCGGCCGACCGCACGGCTGCACACCCGCTGGTCATCGCCGGTGGCTCGGCCTGCTACAACCCGGAGCCCATGAGCCCCTTCTTCGACGCCATGGTCATCGGCGAGGGAGAAGAGGTGATCTTCGAGGTCATCCAGGCCTACGAGGCGTGGCGCCAGGAGGTGGGCCCGGTTCAAGGGGCCGGGGACCCTGTCGCCGACAGGGCTGTCCGTCGGCGCCTTTGGGAATACCTGGTCAAAATACCGGGTGTCTACGTGCCCCACTTCTATGAGGTGAGCTACGCGGCCGACGGCACCATCGCCGCCATCACCCCGACCCACCCGGATGCGCCGCCCCAGGTGCTCAAGCGGGTGGTCACGGTGCTGCCACCCCCGGTGACCCGCTTCATCGTGCCCTTCATCGACGTGGTCCACAACCGGGCCGCCATTGAGATCATGCGCGGCTGCACCCGGGGCTGCCGCTTCTGCCAGGCAGGGATGATCTTCCGCCCCGTGCGGGAGCGGCCGGTGGAGGAGGTGCTCCAGGCCGTGGGCGAGATGATCGAGGCATGCGGCTTTGAAGAAGTCAGCTTCCTGAGCCTGAGCAGCAGCGACTACACCTATGTGGAAGAGCTGGTGCGCCGGACCATCGAAACCTATGGGGCCAGGAAGCTGAGCATCGGCCTGCCCAGCCTGCGCATCGAAAGCTTCAGCGTGGATCTCATGGAGATGCTGGAGAAGGGGCGGCGCCGCTCCGGCTTCACCTTTGCCCCAGAGGCAGCCACCGACCGCCTGCGGGATGTGATCAACAAGCCCATCGCCTCGGAAGAGCTGCTCCAGACCGCCGAGGAGGTCTACCGCCGTGGCTGGACCACCATCAAGATGTATTTCATGATCGGCCACCCGACCCAGACCCTGGAGGATGTGCAGGCCATCGCCGACCTCTCCAAGGAAGTGCTGGCGGTGGGGCGCCGGGTGTTGGGCAAAAAAGCCAACGTGCGCATCGGCGTCAGTACCCTGGTGCCCAAGCCCCACACCCCCTTCCAGTGGGTGCCCATGGAGGACGAGGCGGTCATCCGGGCCCAGATCGACCTCCTCCAGCGGGAGCTCCGGGGCCCTGGCATCTACTTCTCCTGGAACAACCCGGAGGAAACCCTGGTGGAGGCTTTCCTGACCCGGGGGGATCGACGCCTGGCCGACGTGATCCAGCGGGCCTGGGAGTTGGGCGCCAAGATGGAAGGCTGGGGCGAATGGTTCAACTTCGACGCCTGGCAACAGGCCTTCGCCGAGCTGGGGCTGGACATGGACTGGTACGCCCGGCGCGCCCGCCCGGTGGACGAAATTTTGCCCTGGGACCATATCTCCGCCGGCCTGAAGAAGGAGTTCCTGACCCAGGAGTACATCCACACCTACCAGGGCGGCGTGGTGGATGACTGCCGGGAGCACTGTTTCAGTTGCGGTATCCTGGGCTATTTCAAGGAGCAGCGCCGGGAGGCGCCCGACGAAGCCTGGGGGTGCCCGGCCTTGGGGCGGGGTAAGCAGCGGCAGCCGGTCGATATCACCCCCATTCCCCTCTATTTCAACGACCAGATGTCCCCGGACCGGCAGGGGCAGTTCGACCATCGGGTGCCCCAGCGCCGCTTTGGCACCGTCAGCAAGCGGGCTCAGGCGGCTGTAGCGTCCGGCGATGATTGAGGCCGATGAAGGAGGGAGGTAGATCATGGAATCGACCCATCTGACGACTTCTGCGCCGGATGCGGTAGAAGCGGAACAGGCCGAAGAAGCCCCGCGCCAGCGGGTCCGCATCCTCTTCGAAAAGGGGGAGTCCATCAAGTTCATCTCCCACCAGGATGTTTTCCGCCTGTGGGAGCGAACGGTGCGCCGGGCGGACCTGCCCCTGCTCTACAAGCAGGGGTTCAACCCCCAGCCCCACATCCAGTTCGCGTCGCCGTTGGGGGTGGGCATCACCGGCGTTCAGGAGCCGGTGGACATGATTTTCAGCCCGCCGGTTCCCCTGGAAGAGCTACGCCGCCGCATCGAGGCAAAATTGCCGCCGGGCGTCCGCCTTCACCACATCGAAGAGGTTCCCCTCAAAACCCAGGCGCTGCAGAGCCTCCTGATCGGCGCGGATTACACCATTCTCATCTTTGCCGAGCCCGGCGAGATCCCCGAGGTCCAACTCCAGGAGCGGATCGAGGCGTTCCTCGCCCAAAAGGAGGTGTGGCGCGAGCGGCAGCGCAAGGGCAAGACCTACCTCTACAACCTCCGTCCCCTGGTCCTGGAGTTGACCTACCAGGGCTATGTGCCGGAGCGGGAGGAACACCGCATCTTCCTGCGGGTGCAACAGCGGGCCGGGGCCACTGGCCGGCCGGACGAAGTGGTGGCCGCCATGGGCTTTGAAGCCTTTGCCCGGACCCTGCGCCGGGAGCGGCTCTATTTCGAGCACATTCCCGAGGATGCCGCTCTCTTTGCCCGTTATCCCGTGGTGGCCCAGGAAGAGATCATGGCGCGGCCATCGGAGCCCGGGCGCGGGCGGCGGCGCCGGCCCTCCCAGAAGCAGAAACCGCAACGCCGGTCTGCCGGGCGCTCCATCAACGAGCGGGCGGCCGATGAGTTCATCTGAAACCAGCTCAGCAACAACAACCAAAAAATTGGCATCCTGCCCTGAAAAAATGGAACACGGATGGGCACGGATGGGTAGGTCCGGCCAGGAGACCGGACCTACCCATCCAGCGGGACGGGAACCCATGTCACGCAGGGATGCGTGACCTACGGAGCGTGCCCTTTTTTCATCCCCCGCGGGGCCATGAAGGTGCATGAAGCACTCAGATGCCGACTCCGCGTCGAAATCGTGGTCGAAATCGTGAACGACTGAGATTAGAATCATTGAGGGGGAAAAGAGGAGGGCCCACCATCGTTTTGGGACGATGGTGGGCCTGTACAAAGGAGGAACCAAAGGAGGTGCTGGTTAGGAGGTTGTGAAGTAAGCTCCCCTCATACTTCACAACTCCGGCAAGCGACCAAAGCGCTTGGGGCCCTATCTCTGCCACCCCGAATGATAGCGATGATTGCTGCGTTGTCCCCTGTCGAACAGGCTACCATGGACTTCGACGTTGATTCGACAGGTGCCTTGGTCGCTTGCCGGAACCCTTCAGCTTGCTCTTTGGCTCCGGCGCTCTCGCCACAGCTTGTCTACCAGTATATCCACGAGGGTTACATTTGAGTTACGAAATGGCCCCGATCAAAGGGAATTTTTCAAATTCACCCGTCATCGGCGCAACTTTTACACTTTCCCCGTGTTGTTAATGATCGGGTTCGCCGGGACAGCCAGACGACACCATTCACCCTCGTTCGAATTATCACAAATTGTAGACGAGCCATGTTGTGGATGGGTTGCGTGTCTGTCTCCCCCTGAGGTTTGACAGCTTGTCACGCACTGACTACAATGGCCCATGCGTTGTGGACCGGTGAGCGCACCAGGGATGGTGGCACGTCTATCGTCATCATCTGTCGCCTGTGCCAGGGCTTCAGGGCATAACGTTCGGTTGCTTGCCTCTTGCCCAAAAGGAATGCGCCCGCATAGCGGCGATTTCGGTACGTCACGATTGTTGCCCATCTGCGGAGTGAGTATCCTCAGATGCGGCTCCATTCCGCTGGGCCCGGCATCTGAGGATGCCGACTCCGCGTCGAAATCGTGAACGACTGAATTTCACTTCATATCGGAAGTTGAACATTCTCGAGCGGTAAAGCAGCCGGCAAAGCCGACTTTTGTCCAAATTAGAATGGCTCATCCACCCCAAATGGGGCCGCCGGGCCAGATTGTTCCGCCGGCTACCGAGCCCAGAGGTTGGGGAGATGGGCAAAAAGGTTTTTGACCAACGAATTTGAACACCGAATTTGAACACTGAGGAGAGATTTAGACATGTCCGAAAAAGATACCTTCGAGCGGGTTCGCGCAATTATCGTCGAGCAGTTGGGTGTGGATCCGAGCGATGTGACCATGGACGCCAACTTCCGGGATGACCTGGAGGCCGACAGCCTGGACCTGGTCGAGCTGATCATGGCCTTCGAAGAGGAGTTCGGCGGCGAAATCAGCGACGAAGAGGCCCAGAAAATCGTCTCCGTAGGCGACGCCGTCCGCTTCCTGGATGCCCTCTGATCCCGACCGGCCACGAACCATTGGCCACGGAACCGGGATGCCAGATAGCCTGACCGGTCTGTGAACTTTGAGGCGAGCTGCTGGAAACACTGCGGCTCGCCTTTTTGTTCTGGCTCGGTTGTGGCAGAGGTGCGGCCCATGTCTCGTCAACATCCTGACCCTCCCGTTGCCCTCATCCTCAATGCCGGTGGCCAAAGCCGGCGGATGGGGCAGCCGAAAGCCCTGTTGCCCGTGCCCGGCAGCGGCCAGCCCCTCGCACTCCACATTGTCCGGCGGCTACGTCCCCTGGCCGCCGGCGGCCTGGTGGTGGTGACCAACCAGGCCGAGATCGCCCGCCTCTTCCCGCCGGAGGAGGGCGTTCAGGTGCTGGGCGACGCGTATCCCGGCGGCGCATTGGGTGGGCTGGCGACGGGCCTGGGGGCATGCGACGGCTGGGCCATGGCCGTGGCCTGTGACATGCCCCTGGTTTCCCGGGAGATCTTTGCCTGGCTGATTCAGCTGGTATCCAGGGAGTTGGATGAAGGAGGCGCAGAGCGGTGGGACGCGGTGGTGCCGCTGGTGGCCGGCTATCCCCAATCGTTCCATGCCCTCTACCACCGGCGTTGCCTGCCTGCCATTGAGGCCACACTACGGCGGGGAGAGCGGCGGGTTGCCAGCTTTTTGGCCGATGTGCGTACGAGGTATGTTACCGAGGAAGAGATCCGCCCGCTGGACCCGGCGTTGCGTTCCTTCCTCAACGTCAACACGCCGGAGGAATGGGCGGCGGTCCGGCCTTTTCTGACATAAAGTGGAATTATGTGTGCTCCACCAGCCGGATGACCGAGACCACTTTCCCATTGATGCGGACCTGATCGGCCGGCCGGACAATGGGCTGGTAGGCCGGGTTGGGATTCGCCGGCTGGAGGCGTACGTTGCGCCCTTCTCGGTAGAGATATTTTAGGGTCGTCTCCTCGTCCCCCTCGATCCACGCCGCCACCATGTCGCCATCGTCGGCGGTTTCCTGGTGGCGCAAAATCACGATATCCCCATCCAACACGCTGGCGTCGATCATGGAATCCCCCTGGACCCGCAGGGCAAAGAGGGGACCCCGGGCCCGGAAGAGCCCCTCGGGCACTTCCACCCACCCTTCCGGGTTGGTGGTCTCCCGAGGTTCAACCTGGATGGGCGTGCCGGCAGCGATGGGCCCCAGGATGGGGATGCGCAGCAGGGGGCCCGAGGAACCATTGCCGTTCTGGCTCTCTGCTCCGTAGCCCGCTGGCGCCTCCAGCCCCAACTCTGCCTGAATTCGCTCCCAGTTCAGGCTAAGGCCGCGGCTGACCTCCTTGCGGCGGCTGATCAGCTTCATCTCCTCCAGTTTGGCCAGGTTGTAGTTGACCACCGACGTGCTGGAAATCCCCACCTGTTCGCCGATCTCCCGGATGGTGGGCGGGAATTCGTTTTCCTGGAAAAACTGGATGATAAACTGGAGGATCTTGCGTTGTCGCTCGGAGAGATTGCCCATGACAAACCCTTTCGTGTCGCTGTTGGGACCGCATATCCCGGGTGCCACTGGCAGACAGGCTTTTCTGCTGGCGAAAGCCGTCAATGTCAAGTGGCGCCCAGTTCAGGCCTGGGAGACTGCCTGGCCCGGGGGAGCCCGGTCAACGCCCTCATGGGACCGATTTCCGGTTGAGATTCAGCCGACAAACTCTGGCCAATATCCCAAATGAGAACGTTTGTTTCCCAAATTTATCCCAAGTATACACGAACATTTGTGCGGTGTCAATAGGCAGACGCACGTTTGTTCTGTCAGGGCTCTGTGCTATTCACCCTCCGGGGCATCCAGCGCGGCGTCGGCCAGGTATTGCTTGAAGCGGCGCCAGTAGGCCTCCCGCTCCGCGGGACCGGTGGAGGGGTCGGGGAAGCGTTGGTCGGCCTTCTCCTGGCCCCGGCGCATGGCCTCTTCCATGTCGATGCCACAGAGGTAGGCCAGCTTGAAGATCATGACCTGCAGGTCGCTGAGCTCCAGGGCCAGCTCCTCCCGCAGGGCTTCCAGATCCGCAGGCGACAGGGGACGATAGCCTTCCAACATCTGGACCAGGCGGCTGATCTCTCCCAGCTCTTCCATGGCGTGAAGCAAGGTGTGGCTGGGCAACACCTTGTCCCATTCCCGGGCCTTGTCCCAGGATTCCAACCACTGTTGATATTCCCGGATGTGCATGGCGACTCCTGTGGGGTGTCCGTGTGGGATGTCTGTGTGGGGTGGCGATGAACGGGTGGCCGCCTGTCAGGCTTCATCCATGGCTGGCCTGGGGCGCAGGAGGGGGCGCAGGGCGGCTTTGCTGGAGGCGACGCAGGAACTCTACTGAGCGAAGTTGCCGTTCCAGGACGGTCAGCAGATAGCGATAGAGGATGTTTTCCACCTGGCGCAACAGGGAGGGGCGTACCTTCAGCCGCTGCACCTCTGCCCAGGGCTGCCGCTGGAGATGGCGCAAGATCTTGAGCACATCCGGCGGTACGGCTTCGCAGTCCGGCCGGGACTGGCCACAGCGGGGGCAGTAGACGCCCCCCTCCTGCAGGCTCAGGAAGTTGGTCACCGGTTCCAGCGCTTCCCCACAGCCCAGGCAGTGGAAGAGCTCGGGCTGGAAGCCAGTCAGGCTGAGGAGGTGGAGTTCGAACCAGCGCAGCAGGAGCTGGGGATCGTAGTCCGCGGCTCCGTCCAACACCCGCAGCGCCAGCAGGGCCAGGTCCCAGAGAGGCTGGTTTTCATCTTCGGCTTCCGTGAACGCGTCGAGCAGCTCGCAGATGTAGCCGGCCCGGCTGATGTGATCCAGATCTTCCCGCAGATGGCGGAAGCTCTCCACCGTCACCGCCTCGGTGATGATGTCCCAGGTGCGGGCCTGGGCCACCAGCAGGGAGGCATGGGTGAAGAGCTCCAGGTGTCCAGCTTTGCGGCTGGTGGTCTTGCGAACGCCTTTGGCGATCAGCTCCAGCTTGCCCAGGCCCGGCGTGAAGACGGTCAGGATGCGGTCGGCGTCGCTGTAGTCTCGCCGACGCAGGATCAGGGCGTGGGTGCGGTAGATTCGTTGGCGGTTGCTCATGGACGATGGCTCATATTGCTCCGGGTAGACCTGCCCATCCCCGGACAGGAGGGATGGGCAGGCAGCACAAACTCGCTCTTCGGTTCTTTGGGGCGCCAGACTACGCCCCGGGTGACAGGCGGGGCCGGGCCTAGGGCTGGGGGCTTAATCGAACCAGCACTTCGGCCAGATTGTCCGACCGGTCGCTTTCCACCAGCGACCCTTCCGGATCCACCACCACCTGAATGGCGCACTCCCCTTTCCGGCCATCTACCGGGTAGAGGGCCCGCACCATCTGGCTGCCGCCAGCCGGCAGCACATCCAGCGTCTGTACCTCGCCGATGGGCTTCACCGTGCCGTCCACCACTTCCCGGAACTGGACCGGCACGCCATAGGCATCCACATCGCCTTCGTTGTGGATCAACACGGCGACCATCAGGGTGTCATTGGCGCCGGCGCTCAGCGGTTCGACCACCATCTGTTCCCGACGCACCGTCAGGTTCAGGTGCGCCGGGGTAGCCTGGGCCTCTTCGCCCGAGCCTTCACCCACGGTCAAAGTTTTGGTCGCTTCGTTGTCCGTCTCGTCGGACTCGGAGATGGTGTCCTCCGGATCCACGATCACTTTGATGGAACGCTCCCCGGCCTTGTCCGTGGTGTCGTAGGTGACGGTGGCGGTAGTCGTGTTGCCGGCGGCGATGTTGCCGACGTTCTGGTCTTCGCCGATGGGCTCTTCGCTGCCGCCGGTCACATCCAGGAAGCGCACGACCACACCGCTGGCGCTGGCCTGGCCGCTGTTGGTGACGATCACCGTGATGGTGACCAGGTCGCCCGGCGACGGCGCCGGCGGGTCGAAGCTGATTCCCTCGGCCGTCACCTGGAGGTTGGGCTGGTTCGGCGACGGCGTCTCCGAGGGCGGGGCCACCGTCAGGGTGGCCTGGGCCTGGTTGTCTTCCTCATTTGTCTCGGCGATGGTGTTGTTGGGGTCGGCCGTGACCTGGATCTGGCGCTGGCCTTCCTTGCCCGTGGTGTCGTAGGCCACCTGGGCGATACCGCTGCCGCCGCTGGGAATGCTGGCGATGGTCTGGGTGCCGATGGGCGTGTTCCCGCCGTTGGTGACGTCGGTGAAGCGCACCTCCACGTTGTTGGCGTTGCGCTGGCCGGTGTTGCGCACCGTGACGGTCACCGTCACCAGGTCGCCTGCGGAGGGACTGCTGGGTGTGAAGCGGATGTCGCTGCTCTGGACCACCAGGTTGGGCGCGGGCGGGGGCGCCACGGTCAGGCTGGTGGTGGCGGTGTTGTCGGTCTCATCGCTCTCGGCGATGGTGTCGTTGGGGTCGACCACCAGCTGAATCTGACGGGTGCCCGCCTTGTCGGTCACGTCGTAGGTGACCTGGGCCACGCCGCTCTCCCCGGCCGGGATGCTTTCGATGAGCCGTTGCTTGTCGATGAGCTCCTCCTGGCCGTTGGTGATGTCTACCAGACGCACCACCACATCGCTGGCTGGCGCTGTGCCGTTGTTCAGCACCGTGGCCCGGATGGTGACCAGGTCCCCGTCGCTGGGCTCGGCCGGCTCGAATTCGATGTTGGAGGCGATGGCCACCAGGTTGGGCGTGGGCCGCGGCGCCACGGTCAGATCTCGGTTGGCCCGGTTGTCGTTCTCGTCGCTCTCCAGGATGAAGTTGTTGGGATCGGCCGTCACCTGGAGGGTGCGGCTTCCTTCCTTGCCGCTGGTGTCGTAGGTGAACTGGACCGCGCCGCTGCTACCGGGGGCGATGCGGGCGATGGTCTGGGGTGGGCCGATGGGCACACCGCTGCCCGGCCCGCTGTCGGTGATGTCCGCGAGCTGGACCACCACATCCCGGGCTTCCACGGCGCCGTGGTTCAGGACCACCGCCTGGACGGTGACCCGGTCGCCGGTTGTCGGCGCGGGCGGGTTGAAGCCCACGTTGCCGGCCAGCACCACCAGGTTGGGCCGGGGGGGCGCGGTGACGGTGAAGCTCTTCTTGGCGCTGTTGTCGCTCTCCCGGCTTTCGGGGATCAGGTTGTTGGGATCCACCGTGACCTGGATGGTTCGTTCGCCGGGAGCTCCCTGGCCGCGGCTCGCGGTATCGTAGAGGACCTGGGCGGTGGCGCTGCTGCCGGCGGGGATGGCCGGGATGACCTGGGGCGGGCCGATGGGCTGGGGATCGCTGCCCGTCACGTCGCTGAACTGGACCACCACGTCGCTCACGTCGGCCGCGCCGTTGTTGAGGATGATGGCGTGGACGGTCACCTGGTCGCCGACAATGGGCGACGCGGGCGTGAACAGGATGTTGTCGGCCAGGACGGCCAGGTTGGCCTCGGGCAGCTCGGCCAGGTTCAGGGTGGCCGTGGCCGAGTTGTCGCCTTCGTTGGATTCAGCCACCGTGTTGTTGGGATCCACCACCACCTGGATCTTGCGGTTGCCGCCGTTGGCCAGCTCATAGCTGGTCTGGAAGAGGGCGCTGCTGCCCGGCAGGATGGTGGCCACCGTCTGGGGGCTGCCGATGGGCACCGCGCCGCTGCCCGTCACATCCAGGAACTGGACCGTCACGTCGTTGGCGGCCTGGCCGCCGCTGTTGCGGACGGTGGCGTAGATCTGCACCGTGTCGCCGGCGTTGGGCCGGGGCGGCTCGAAGCCGATCTGGTCGCTCCGGATGACCAGGTTGGGCGCGGGCAGGGCGGCCACCTTCAGGGTCGCCACTGCCCGGTTGTCGTTCTCGTCCGACTCCACGATCTGGTTGTTGGGATCCACGATGACCTGGATCTTGCGGTCGCCGGCCGCGCCCATGCGGCCCGTGTCGTAGACGATCTGGGCCCGGCCACTGCCGCCTGCGGGGATCTCAGCGATGATCTGGCTGGCGCCGATGGGCGTGGTGCCGTTGTTGGTGGCATCCACGAACTGGACCACCACATTCTGGGCCGGCGCCGCTCCCACGTTCAGCACTGTCGCGGTGACGGTCACCGCCTGGCCGGTGGTGGGATCCACCGGCTTGAAGCCGATGTTCTCGGCCCGCATGACCAGGTTGGGCATTGCCGGCGGCAGGACCCGAAGGACCTTGACGGCCTCGTTGTCCCGCTCGTCGGTCTCGGCGATGGTGGCGTGGGGATCCGCCACCACCCGGATGCGCCGGTCGCCGGCCTTGCCGGTGGTCTCGTAGACTACCTGAGCCGTGCCGCTCTGGCCGGCCGGGATGCGGGCGATGGTCTGCTTGGCGCCGATGGGCTCCGCGCCGCCGTTGGTGGCATCCACGAACTGGATCAGGACATCCTCGGCGTCCATGGCGCCGGTGTTCAGCACGGTGACGGTCAGGGTCACTGCCTGGCCTTCGCTGGGGTTGGCCGGGTGGAAGCCCACGTTGTTGGCCAGCACCACCAGGTTGGGCGCCTGGGCAGGGGTCACCGTCAGGGTGCGGGTGGTCCGGTTGTCGGTCTCATCCGTCTCGGGGATGAAGTTGTTGGGATCCACCACCACCCGGAGCTGGCGTTCACCGCTGGCGCCCAGGGCGCGGCCTGCCGTCTCGTAGCGGGTCTGAACGGTCCCAGCGCCGCCGGCCGGGATCTGGTCGATGGTCAGGGGTGGGCCCACCGGGACGGCCTCGCCCTCGGTGATATCCAGGAGTTGAACGGCCACATCCTGCGCGGCCGCGTTGCCGTGGTTGTGGACGGTGATGGTTACGGTCACCGTGTCGCCGGCCACGGGCATAGGCGGGTCGAAGCCGATGCTGTTGTCGCTCACCACCAGGTTGGCCAGGGGCGCGGGTTCCACGGTGAGGGTGGCGACCGCCTCGTTGTCGTTTTCATCCGTCTCCGGGATGAGGTTGTTGGAGTCCACCAGGAGCTGGATCTTGCGCCGGCCCACCTTGTCGGTGGTGTCGTACTGGGCAGAGACGGTGGCGCTGCCACCGGCCGGCACCCGTTCGATGTACTGCTCTGGGGTGATGGGGATGGCCTCGCTGTGGGTGATGTCCAGGAACTGGACCAACACCCGGCTGGCGTCGGCGGCGCCGCTGTTGAGCACCACCGCGGTGATGGTGACCAGGTCCCCGGCCATGGGCTGGGGCGGGTTGAACTGGATGTTGGCCGCCAGCATGGTCAGGTTGGGCGCGTCCGGCGCCACCACCCGCAGGGTGCGGCTGGCCTGGTTGTCGTCCTCGTTGCTTTCGGGGATGAAGTTGTTGGGATCCACCACCACCTGGATGGTGTGGTCGCCCTGGGCCTGGCTGGTGTCAAAGGTGACCTGGGCCTCCGCGCTGCCGCCGGCCGGAATGGCCTCCAGGGTCTGGCGTTCGCCAATGGGGACGGGGCCATTGGGCCGGACTTCCAGAAATTGGACCACCACCTGGCTGGCGTCGGCGGCGCCGGTGTTGAGAACGGGCACGCGGATGGTCACCACGTCGCCTTCCACCGGTTGGGCCGGGCTAAAGCCGATGTTGGCCCCGTGGACGGTGAGGTTGGGCAGGGGAGGCGGCGTGATGGACAGGGTGGCCCGGGCCTCGTTGTCGAACTCCCGGCTTTCGGCAATGAAGTTGTGGGGATCCACCGTCACCTGGATCCGGCGGTCGCCCGATTTGCCGCTGGTGTCGTAGGTGACCTGGACCACGCCGCTGGCCCCGGGTGGGATGGCGGCGATGGTCTGGGCCGGGCCGATGGGGACCGCGGTGGAGCCGGTGGCGTCGGCGAACTCCACCTGGACGTCGGTGGCGGCCACGTCGCCGGCGTTGAAGATGGTGGCGGAGATGGTCACCAGGTCGCCCGTCTTGGGCTGGGCCGGCGCGAAGCCGATGTTGCTGCTGCTGATCGTCAGGTTGGGCGCCGGCGGTTCGCCCATGGAGAGGGTCTTGGTGGCTTCGTTGTCCTTCTCGTTGGACTCGGCGATGGTGTTGTGGGGATCCACCACCACCCGGATCTTGCGGTCGTCCGGCTTGTTGCTGGTGTCGTAGGTGACCTCCAGGGCGTGGCTCTCCCCCGGCCGCAGGATGTCGATGGTCTGGGTCGGGCCGATGGGGATGGCCTGGTCGGTGGCTGTGACATCCAGGAACTGGACCGCCACGTTGCTGGCTTCTGCGGTGCCGTTGTTGAAGATCACCGCGTGGATGGTGACCTGTTCGCCCACGCCAGGCTGGGCCGGCGCGAAGCCGATGTTGTCATCCTCGATGACCAGGTTGGGCGCCGGCTGGGCGGCCACGGTCAGGCTCTTCTGGGCCTGGTTGTCGAACTCGTTCAACTCGGCGATCAGGTTGTTGGGATCCAGCACCACCTGGATCTGGCGTTCACCCGATTTGCCCGTGGTGTCGTAGCGGATCTGGGCGATGGCGCTGCCGCCCACGGGGATGTTGGCGATGGTCTGGGGCAGGCCGATGGGCGTGGGCTGCTCGCCGGTGACGTCCACGAACTGGACTGTCACGTCGTTGGCTTCGGCGGTGCCATGGTTGAGCACCGTGGCGTAGACCGTCACCTCTTCGCCTTCGGTGGGGTTGCTGTTGCTGAAGCCGATGTTGCTTTCCTGCATCACCAGGTTGGGCTGGGCGGGGCCTGCCCCGGCCTGGGTGGGGGTTGCCACCAACACCCGGATGTCGTCCACATACCAGCCTTCGAAGGTGTTGAAGCGGTTGTCGATGGTGTCGAACCAGAAGCGCACATACAGGGTCTTGGCGTTGCCGATGTGGGGCGTCAGGCTGACGGCCCGCCGGATCCAGGAGCCGTTGGTGCCGTGGGACTCGAAGACGGTGGTCCACTGGTTGCCGTCGGTGGAGATCTGGACCCGGGTGCGGTCGTAGGCCTGGCTACTCTCCACTTCGCTCCATTCGTAGAAGGTCAGGAGCACATCCTGGTTGGTGGTCAGTTCGATGGCGGGCGAGGTCAGGGTGCCGTTGTTGGCGCCGCCGGTGTCGTAGTTACGCTTGCTTTCATCGCCGTAGTACCAGGCGTGGGTGGGGCTGTTGGAGCGATGCTGGGAGATGTGCCAGAGGCTGTCGTTGCCGGCCACCTCCCACTCGCCGGGCCCACTTTCCACGTCATCCTCAAAGACCACGGTGCCCGTGCTGGTCTTGCCCACCACCACATTGGAGAGCGCGGAGGCGTTGCCCACGTTGTCCACCACTTTCAACGCGAAGTAGTAGGTGGTGTTGGGCTCCAGCCCGCTGACGATGAACTTCTCACTGCTGCCTGCGGGCTGGGGCTTGGGCTCACCCACGGCCTGGGTAGCGCTTTCCCAGGTGTCCTCCGAGATGGGCGACGTGGCATAGCGGACGTCGTAGGCGTTGGCTGTGCCCGTCTTGTCGTCGTCGCCGGTGGCCGTCCAGCTCAATTCCACCTGGGTGAGCATGGTGGCGGTGACGGCCAGGTCGGAGACCGCGGCGGGCGGTTTGTTGTCATCTTCCAGCGCATTGTTGAGGTTGAGCCGGCCGTTGGTCAGGGTTTCCTTGCTGGTGTCGGTCAGGGGATCCACGCCGGCCAGGATGCGCTGCTTGATCTGGGCCAGGGTGAGGTTGCTGTACTTGCCGGCGATGAGGGCCACGGCGCCGGTGACGTGGGGCGTGGCCATGGAGGTGCCGCTGGCCTGGCCGTAGCCGGAGGGATCGCACATGGGGCAGGAGCCGGTGGGCACCGTGGAGAGGATGCCCACGCCGGGCGCGGCCAGGTCCACCCAGTCCTTGCCGTAGTTGCTGAAGTTGGCGTAGAGGTCGTCGTGGTCGGTTGCCGCGACGGAGATGATGTTGTCCAGGTCGAAGCCGGCGGGGTAGTGGGGTTCGCCACTGTTGCCGTTGCCCGCGGCGCAGATGTGGAGGGGCTGGTCCGCGCCGGCCATGGCGTCGTAGAGGGCCTGGGAGAAGCCGCCGCCGCCCCAACTGTTGTTGGTGGCGATGATGTTCTGGCCCGCCTGGTTTTTGAGCTGTTTGAAGTAGTTGAAGCACTTCACCGCGCCGGCCACGCTGCCGCTGCCGCTGGCAGAGAGGAACTTGCAGGCCGCAATGCGGACCGTCCAGTTGATGCCGGTCACGCCGGTGCCGTTGTTGCCCAGGGCGCCGATGGTGCCGGCCACGTGGGTGCCATGGCCGTAGTCGTCCATGGGGTCGCCCGTGTCGGTGATGGCGTTGATGCCGTAGAAGTCATCCACGTAGCCGTTGTCGTCGTCATCCTCGCCGTTGGCCACGCATTTGCCCGGACCCTGGGGACATTCCTTGGGGTTGGTCCACATGTTTTGGGCCAGGTCCTCGTGGTTGTAGTCCACGCCGGTGTCGATGACCCCGACGATCACCGTGGAGGAGCCGGTGGAGGTGTCCCACGCCTCCGGCGCGTCGATGTCCGCGTCCGGCGTGCCGCCGGTCTGGCCGGTGTTGTGCAGGCCCCAGAGCTGGCTAAACATGGGGTCGTCCGGCGTTTTGGAAAGGCGGATGATGTAGTTGGGCTCTGCGTAGACCACCCGGGGATCCCGGGCCAGTTGGGCCAGGAGCTCCTGGGTGATGTCGCCGGGTACGGCGGCCAGGCGCAGCTCCACCTCATCGTCAGTGCGGTCTTCGTCCAGGTTATCCTTCTGGACCAGGCCATGCTCCTGGTAGAAGGCTTCTGCTTCGGCCTGGGTGACGCCCGGCTGGAAGCGAATGATGAGTTCACCTGGGACGTAATCGGGACCGGGAGCCTGGCTGCGGGTGACCGGCAGGCCGGCGAGCTGGTACAGGCTCACGAACAGGAGCAGGACGCAAAGGGCGATCGTGGCGGGCCTTCTCATGCTATTCAATTCCCTCCGTCTGTGTCACCACTGGCGGCCATGTGGGGTCGTGGGCAAAAGTGGGCTGCCAAGGTGGATGTGGGCCTGTGCAGCCCGGTTGTGCCGGAAAGCGGATGTGGCCTGGATCGTGTCGATGGCGGTGTGCACAAAGAGTGTGACCAGATGCGCGACAGGGCGCGACGCGCTCTGATGGACGCTTATTGTATATCAGTTGACTACTTCTGCGCAATCATCTTTCGCTGTGCCGACCATTTTTTAATCTTCGTCTAATTTATGCATAATTTATCACCAAGATCGCGAGCGTATAACGGTCTTGTATGTCCAGATGGGAAAGCAGACGCCGATCGGCGCCGGCTACCGGAGGGTCCATCGCCCCCGGGGCAGGGTCCGTCCCGGCGTCTGGCCGATCTGGAGGCCGATTCACATCAAGCATCGAGGACAAACTTAAAAAAAACGCATGGAAATCGCACTGAAGGAGGCTATGACAATGGGACATCAACGGTTGCGATTGCTTGCGCTCATGTTGATTGCCCTGCTCCTGGTCTGGCCGGCGCCGCTCCAGGCCCAGGATGCCACCCCGACACCCGCGGCGGCGCCGTCGCTGACAGTTTTCACCCCCTATCCGTCCCAGATCATCGGCACGGAGGATAACGTCAACCTGGACATCAAATTGCGGGTGACCGGGGAGCCCCAGGTGGTCCGGCTCTCCATGGAGGAGCTGCCCGAGGGGTGGACGGCCACCTTCCGGGGCGGCAGCCGCATCATCCAGGCGGTCTACGTGGAGCCAGATACCGACGCCAGCGTCACCCTGCGTCTGGAGCCGCCCGCGTCGGTGGAGGCGGGCACCTACCGCTTCGTGGTGGCCGCCCAGGCCGATGATCGCTCGGCCCGCCTGCCCATCGAGCTCACCGTCCAGGAGAAATTGCCCCCCAACCTGGCCTTTTCCGTGGAGCTGCCCACCCTGCGGGGCAAGCCCAGCACCACCTTCCGCTATAACGTCACCCTGGAGAACAAGGGAGACGAGGACATCACCGTGAACCTGAGCGCGGACGCGCCCAACACTTTTGTGGTCACCTACAAGTTGAGCGGCCAGGAGGTGACCGACATCCCCCTGGGCGCCAATGAGTCCAAGCGGCTGAGCGTGGAGGCCAGCGCCCTGAGCGACGTGGCAGCCGGCACCTACCCCATCACCCTGCGGGCCCGGGGCGGCGAGGCAGAAGCCACCCTCCAGGTCAACGCCGAAGTGGTGGGCGAGTCCAGCATCCAGGTGACCACGCCCGACGGCCGCCTCTCGGGCCAGGCGTACGCTGGCCAGGAGGCGCCCTTCACCGTGATCGTCCAGAACAATGGCTCCGCCCCGGCCCGGGATATCCAGATGAGCGCCTCCCAGCCCAGCGGCTGGTCGGTGGAGCTGGATCCCAAGACCATCGACCTGTTGGAGCCGGGCCAACAGGTGGAGGTGACCGCGAAGGTACGCCCCAGCGACAAGGCCGTGGCGGGCGACTACGTGATGACCGTCACCGCCCGTCCGGCGGAAGGCTCTTCCAAATCGGTGGACTTTCGCATCACGGTGTTGACCTCCACCCTGTGGGGCGTGGCCGGTGTGGGCCTCATCGCGGTCTCCATCCTGGTGGTGGGGTTGGCTGTGATGCGCTTCGGCCGGCGCTGATGGCCGTGGCCCTCAAGGAGGCAGCCCATGGCTGAGAAAAACCGACGCTCATCGGCGCATCAGGAAGAAGGCCGCCACGACGACGTGGTGCTGCGTACCCGGGGGCTGACCAAGCACTACGGCTCCTTTGTGGCCGTGGACAACCTGGACCTCACCATCCGCCGGGGGGAGGTCTTCGGGCTCCTGGGGCCCAACGGCTCCGGCAAGACCACCACCATCCTGATGCTCCTGGGGCTGACCGATCCCACCGCCGGGACGGTGGAAGTGCTGGGCTTCGACCCCCAGCGGCATCCCCTCAGCGTCAAGGCCCGGGTGGGCTATCTGCCGGACCAGGTGGGCTTCTACGACAACCTGACGGGCCGGGAGAACCTGACCTACATCGCCAAACTCAACGGGATTCCCCGGGCCGAAGCCTACCGGCGCATCGACGAGGCCCTGGATCGCATGGGCCTGGCTGAGGCGGCGGACCGGCCGGTCTCCACTTACTCCAGGGGGATGCGTCAGCGGCTGGGGGTGGCCGAGCTGTTGCTCAAGCACCCCCAGATCATCATCATGGACGAACCCACCCTGGGGCTCGACCCGGAGGCGGCCCGCCTCTTCCTGCGCATCATCCGGGACCTGCGGGATGAGGGCATTACCATCCTCCTCTCCTCCCACCTGCTCTATCAGGTGCAGGAGGTCTGCGACCGGGTGGGCCTCTTCTCCCGGGGGCGCATGGTGTTGGAGGGGACGGTCCAATCCCTGGCCCAGCGGGTCCTGGGCGGCGCCTACCGGGTGCACCTGGAGGCCCAGAGCCCCAACGGCGCCGTGGCCGACGCCCTGGGCCGGCTGCCGGATGTGGTGGCCGTGCGCCAGGAGGGAGACCGCTACATCCTGGAGGCCCGGCGGGATCTACGGGCCGAGGCAGCCCGGGCGGTGGTGGAAGCGGGCGGCCGCCTGCTGAGCCTGGATGTGGAGGCGCCCAGCCTGGACGAGATCTACGCCCGTTACTTCCAAGAGATGAAATCGGCAGAGGCGCAACCCGCGGCGTCGAAGCGGGAGGAGGTGAAACATGGCCGCAACCCTTGAGCAGACTTCACCCCCCCAGGGGCAGGTCGGCCGGCCCCGGCGGGAAGGTTCCCCCTGGACCGGGCTCTGGGCGGTGGTGGCCAAGGACATGGCCGACCACCTGACCAGCGTGCGCATGCGCATCCTGGAGCTGCTGATCGTTTTGACGGCCAGCGGCACGGTCTACGTGGCCCTGCAGAACCTGCGGGGCACCACCGGCAGCCAGGACCGCTTCCTCTTTCTGCGGCTCTTCACCACCGGGCAGGATCCCCTGCCGGCCTTTGTGGGTTTCCTGAGCTTCCTGGTGCCCCTGATTGCCATCGCGCTGGCCTTCGACGCCATCAACGGCGAGTTCAACCAGCGGACCCTCTCTCGGGTCCTGGCCCAGCCCATCTACCGGGATGCCCTGCTGCTGGGCAAGTTCCTGGCCGGCCTCTTCACCCTGGCCCTGGTGATGGCGGCTATCTGGCTGTTGATCATGGGGCTGGGGATCCTGGGGCTGGGCGTGCCACCTACCGGGGAGGAGGTGGCACGCACGCTGATCTTCCTGCTGGCCACCATTTTCTATGGCGGCATCTGGCTGGTGTTGGCCATGCTCTTTTCCACTCTCTTCCGCCAGCCGGCCACCGCGGCCCTGGCCTCCATTGCCGTCTGGCTCTTCTTCATGATTTTCTGGGGCATCGTGGCCGACATTCTGGCCGCCGTCTTCCGGCCTGTCCAGGTGGGGCTGGTGCAGGAGGTCATCGCCCAGGCTGAGCTGCAGATGGCCCTGGCCCGTGTCTCGCCCAACACCCTCTACGCCGAGGCCATGATCGGGCTGTTGCAGCCCTCGGTGCGTTCCTTTGGCATCCTGTTGCCCTCCCAGCTCCAGGGGGCGTTGTTGGGCGCGCCCCTGCCTCTGGGGCAGAGCGTGTTGCTGATCTGGCCCCAGCTCACCGGCCTGATCGCGGCCACCATCCTGCTCTTTGCCGTGTGCTACGTGGTCTTCCAGCGCCAGGAGATCCGGGCGTAAGGTTCGTCGTAGCCACGAGGGCACAGCCGCCAATCCATCCAGGATGGATTGGCGGCTGTTGTTTTGCGCGTAGCCATGTCCGGCGGGCCGGGAGCCCGCCTCTACAGGAATTGTCGCCCCGTCGTAGGCGCAGCTCGCAGCTGCGCCGCCGTCGATATGCCTTCACCCGTCTGGATATGGCGCCATCGGGCGGCCGAGGGCCGCCCCTACGGCAAACCGGCGTCCTTTCGCGGCTGACGCCATCGGGCGGGCACGGAGGCTCGCCTTTACAGGAATTGTCGCCCCGTCGTAGGCGCAGCTCGCAGCTGCGCCGCCGTCGATATTCCTTCACCCGTCTGGATATGGCGCCATCGGGCGGCCGAGGGCCGCCCCTACGGCAAACCGGCGTCCTTTCGCGGCTGGCGTCATCGGGCGGGCACGGAGGCCCGCCCCTACGGCTGCAGGGTGACCTTGATGGACTCGGTGCCGGCGTGCACCAGCTCGATGCCCTGTTCGAAGCTGGCCAGGGGCAGGCTGTGGGTCAGGATCTCCTCCATGGGCAGCAGCCCCTTGGCCAGCATCTCCATGGCGATGGGATAACAATAGGGGCCCAGGTGGGAGCCGTGGATGTTCAACTCCTTGAGATCGCCGATCACCGTCCAGTCCACCGTAACCGGTTCCCGCATCACGCTGAACTCCACGAAGGTGCCCAGGCGACGGATCATGGCCAGCCCCTGGGTGACCGCAGCCGGGTGGCCGGTCGCCTCGATGTAGACGTCACAGCCGTAGCCGTCTGTCAGCTTGAGCACCTCTTCGACCACATCCACCTGGCGCGGGTTGAGCACCAGGTCGGCGCCACACTTGCGGGCGATCTCCAGGCGGTGGTCGTTGAGGTCGATGGCCACCAGGAGGTGGGGATTTTTCAGGCGGGCGGCGGCCACCATGCCCAGGCCCAACGGCCCGGCGCCGGCAATGACCACCACGTGGTCCAGTTCGATCTCCCCTCGCTGCACCGCATGGATGGAGCATGCCAGCGGCTCGATGAACACGGCATGGGCGACGGGGACCGTCTCCGGCACCCGGTAGTTGATGGCGTCGGCCGGGAGCCGCACATACTCGGCCATGGCGCCGAAGGCCCGCTGCCGGAAGCCGTACACATCGCCATTGGGGCACATCCAGTATTGGCCCCGCTGGCAGAAGCGGCACTGCCAGCACGGCACGATCTGCTCGGAGACGGCCACGTCGCCCAGGGAGAGGCCGTACTTCTCGCCGGCGCCCTCGCCCAGGGCCACCACCCGGCCCACGAATTCGTGGCCGGGAATCACCGGTGGCTGGCAGTAGCCGGGCGTGTCACCGGTGCCCCAGAACAGGGGCGCGCCCATGTAGCATTTCAGGTCGCTGGCGCAGATCCCCACCGATTCTACCCGCAGCAACACCTCGCCAGGGCCTGGGGTCGGCGTTGGGTATTCCTCCAGCCGGTAATCTTCTAGCCCGTGGCAGACCACCGCTGCCATCGTCTTGGGGAGTGATTCAAGGGTTTGGATGCCCATGTTGTACCTGCCTTTTCATACCCCCGCCTCGCGGGATGGATGGTTGTCCTGTCGAGAATCCAGATGAACTCAGGCACCGTGACAGCATAAAACAATGACAGCATAAAACAGGAGCCCTGGCAAGCCTGCCTGAGGGTTGTCAACCTGATTGTTGTAGTCAAAAGCGCGCCTTTGTGGCATCCTAATCTGGCCGGTATCGATGATGAGCGCTGCCCTGGTTGACAAGGAGCTATGAGGGATGGTGCGCAATTTCAAATCAAGAGAATATCCTGGTAGGGACATCAGCCTGCATTCCCACCGCCTGGCGGAGGGGGGGGATATGGCAAGCCCGCTGGATGCACGGGAGCCGGGCCCTGTAGCGCTCGAAGAGACCGGGGAGGCCCAGACCCTCCAGGCCCCTGAGCTCCAGGCGGGCGACTGGTCCTATCTGCAAGATGGTACCTTTGGGCCGATGGCAGCTGTCATCGGGGTGTTTGGGCTGGCGATCATCGTTTTTGAGCAGCAACTGGCCGCCCTGTTGCATCTATCCAGCCCCGGCGTTTGGTTGTCGGTGTTGGGCCTCTGCCTCATGGTGACCAGCGTAGGCAGCTATCTGCTGGGGCGCTACCACCTGCGGGCTGCGGATTGGGCGTTGGTTTCGGGCACTGCGGCGACCACGTTGATGGCAGCCGCCTGGTGGCCCGATCGGGGTTTTCTCTTCTTCTTGCCCGGGGCATTAGCCCTGGCCATCTTCCGGATGGGCGCGTGGCATGCCCTGTGGCTCCTTACCCTTTTGGGGGCGGCCCTGGAATCTCCATGGCTGAGCCCCCGCCTCTTCTGGCGCAGTGGCCAGGCGCCTGTTCTGGTGGGGGCGTTGGGCCTGCTCTGGCTGATCGGCTGGATCGACTGGCATCGCCGGAGCGAACTGCTCCACTTTTTTGCCCGTGCGTACCAATATGCTCAGGACCAGCTGCGGACCGTGCGGGAACATCGCATGGTGTTGAACCAGACCAACGACGAACTGCTCCACGCCTATGGGGAGATCCATCGTCTGAACAAACTTCTGCAGGCCAGTCGGTTAGAAGCTGAGGCCGCGCGGCGCTCCAAGGAGGATTTTGTGGCCAACGTGAGCCATGAGCTCCGTACGCCCTTGAATATGATCATCGGCTTCACCGAAATGATCATGAACTCGCCATCGACCTACGGACCCAACCTGCCCCGTGCCCTGCTCTCCGACATCCGGGTGATCTATCGCAACAGCCAACACCTCTCCCAAATGATCAACGACGTGCTGGATCTGGCCCGGGTTGAGGCTGGCCAGTTGATCTTGAGTCGAAATTGGGTGGATGTGCGTACCATCGTACAGGAGGCTGCCCAGGCGGTGCAGCCCCTTTTCATCAGCAAAGGGTTGTTCCTCCGGCTTGAGCTGCCGACCCAAGAGCTGACCGCCTTTTGTGACCGGCTGCGGATCCGCCAAATCCTGCTGAATTTGTTGAGCAACGCAGGGCGGTACACCGACACAGGCGGCGTGACGGTCACCCTACAGAGCCGGGAGAACCATCTGGTCTGTTGTGTGGCCGACACCGGGCCGGGGATTCCTCCCCAAGATCGAGAGCATCTTTTCGAGCCCTTCCACCAGCCCCACAACGTGGACCGGGCCGTGGCCGGAAGCAGTGGCCTCGGGTTAAGTATTTGTAAAAAGCTGGTAGAATTACATGGCGGCAAAATCTGGGTTGAAGATCGGGAAGGACCTGGCGCGGCTATCGCCTTTTCCCTGCCCCTGAAATTGCCCGACTCCGGCCCCCCGCCGGCGGTAGGCTGGCTCAACCCCTATCGCACCGCCGAGCTCCGACAACATGCACCCCTGCCGAAGTTGCCTGGTCTCCGAGACCGTTACGTGATCCTGGAGCAGGAAGAGATGTTACGGCGTCACTTTGCTGCACTCCTGCCCGAAGCTGAGGTGATCCGGGTAGAAAGCCTGGATCAACTGCAGGCGCAGATCGCCGAACTCCATCCGACGGCCCTGGTGATCAACGACATCGACGCGATGGAAGACAAGCGCTACAGCCATCGCTTTCAAAGCCTGCCGGAAAGGATGCCCATCGTCAGCTGCTATGTGCCGGGCCGCAAGGAGGCCATGGAAAAGCTCAACGTGGTGGAGTATTTGGTCAAGCCCATCGTCCGCCAGGAGCTGTTGGCCATCATCCAAGATATTGTGGGACCGGGCAGCACCATCCTGATTGTGGAGAACGAGCTGGAGATGGCGCTCCTGATTCGGCGCCAGCTGGAAAACGCGGACCGGGGCTACCGCATCATCCAGGTGGGGGATGGCCGTGAAGCCCTGACGTGTATGCGGGAGCGGCGGCCTGATCTGATCTTGCTGGACCTGGCCCTGCCCGATCAGGATGGCTACCAGGTCCTGCGGGAGAAGAACCTGGATCCGACCATCCAGGGGATTCCCGTAGTGGTGATCTCGGCGCGCGATCCGGTGGGTGAGCCGGTGATGGTGGGGCGGCTGCGGGTCGAGCTGGTGGGCGGCCTTTCCAGCCGGGACATTGTCCGGGGGGTAGAAGCCATCAGCCAGGCGTTTTCGTCGGTCCACCGGTCAGCACATCCAGCGTCTCCAACAGTTTCGTCCGATTGACCGGCTTTTGTAGAAATGCCCGGGCACCCAACAGGTAGGCCAGCTCCTCTTGAGGCAGAATCGTACAGACAATGACGGGAATATCGCGGGTGGCGGGATGGTGGCACCATTCGCTGAGCAGGTCCCACCCGGCCATGTCCGCCATCATGATGTCCAGAAGCAGGGCCCGTACCTGGTGCTGATGCGCCAACTGAATGGCCTGGCGACCGTTGTCGGTGGCAATGATCCGATACCGGGAATGGGTCACATAGCGCTTGATAAGCAAGCGGGCGTCGGGATTGTCATCCAGGACCAGGATGGGCACACTTTGGACCGTGGGCAGACGCACCACGATGGCCGGGGGGGTATCCTGGGTTTTTACTTTGCCGCCGAACGGAATCAACAGCTGGCCCACTGTGGTCAAGGTGGGCTGGCAGCCGGTCAACGTCAGGGCCGGAACCTGGGCATCGGCCAGTTCCACAGTACATCGCACTGAGTCGTCCCTGCTTTCCAATCGAATGCGAATATGCCTGCCCCCCTGGGTAATGGCACAGCTGATGACGGTCAGCAATGCCTGGCGCACAACCGGCGGCGGGATAGCTGCCAGGGCCTCGGTCTGGCTAGATTCATGGTGGATGGTCACGTCGTAGCGTTGGGCCAGGGGCATTACATCGTTCAACGCGTGACTCAGCTCCTCTGACACCCGACAGGCATCGGTACCGGTCTCCTCCCGCAGCCAGGCCACCTCCTGCTGAATGGCTGGGTTCGCCACCGGCGGATCCGGGAGGCCGTTTTCCAGCTGGAACCGTTGCCAGAGGCGCTCGGCCAGATATTCGATGGCATTGTTTTGCAGCCGTCGCAGTTGGCGCACACTGATGCCAAATTGATAGGCCACTTTATCCTGGTTTAACTGGTTGACAAAGCGGAAGTAGAGGACGTCCCAGAAGCGGGGTGGAACATCGCCCCGGCCAGCCAGGGCTTCAATTTCATCCAGCAGCAGTTGTTGGAGCGCCACCGGCGTGAGCGGTGTGCCATCGGCGCTCAGCAGAGTGAGCAGCGGGCTATGGCGCAGGTTCTCGAAGTCGTCCAGCTGCATGAGCGCTGTGCGGAGAATTGCAAAAAAGCTTTCTCTGTCCATATGTCCGCTTTTTGGCCGAAAAAGATGTCCGGAAATGGGTGCGGGGGCCTTCTCCTGGCATACATTTTGGGGTACCCTGGCCGGAAAGGGGAGGACGCCGCACCCTACACCACCTCATCGAACAGGCGCATATCTGACGACCCGAGCAGGCTTAGGCCGTCGGCACAGGCAGGGCCACTCCCTGTGGGCGTTGGTTTATGTTCCTGGGCCGTTAGGAATGCCAGGGGCATTATAGCAACCGCCCGCGGCCGTGACAACCTGGATTCCCTGCCACCGCCCAGAGATTGGGACACGACGAATTGTCCCTGGCGGCCTGGGATTGTTTCCTCCCCGACCCATTGCCACCCTGACAGCCCGGACCTTTTTCTGCTCTGGTTATATAGCTGGTTTTGCTTCTGCTGTTTCACCGATTCACATTCACACTGATTCACATTCACACCATGAGGAGGAAGCTATGTATCCCATTCGTCAGTCTGGCCTGAGTCGACGAGCCTTTTTACGTGGTCTGTCTGCGTTGGGGGTCGGGGCCGCGTTGGCCGCCTGCGCGCCGTCTGCTGCCCCTGAAAGCGGCACGACTGCCGGGGGTAGCGGCGAGGCACCCTCCAAGGAAGGGGTGACCATTCAATATTGGGTCTTCTGGAGTCAGTTGGGCGCCCTCAAGGAGGCCTTTGAACAGACCGAAGAGTGGCAGGAGGCCATGGGCGACAATACGTGGGAATTCCGCAGCGGCATCGAGCAGGAAGCCCGGCTGACGGCGGTGGCTGCCGGAACGCCGCCGGACATCGGTGCGTTGGGGAACTACCTGGACTTCATGATTCGCGGGGTGGTGATTCCCCTGGACGACTATGTGGAAGCCAGCGATATCATCGATCCAGAGCAGTTCATTGAGTCCAACTGGGAAGTCTGCCAACATGAGGGCAAGACCTATGGCATTCCGGCCAATGAGTGCTTCGTACGACGGGGGTTGAACTACAACGTGCGACTGGTAGAGGAGGCTGGCCTGGATCCGGACAACCCGCCGGTGACCTGGGATGAGCTCTTTGCCTGGCACGAAAAGCTGACCAAGTTTGACTCTGCCGGCAATATCGTGCAGATCGGGATCGATCCCTACGACGCTGAAGGCGGTACCGGTCCGGGCAACGACGGTTGGTTCCTCCAGGAGTCGTGGGGCTTTAACTATTACAACGAAGAGACCCGCGAGTTTAACCTGGACCACGACAAGATGGCTGCGGCCTTTGAGGTCATGGGCGAATTTATCAAGCTCATCGGGCCGGACAACCTGGTCGGCCTGCGCAGCGTCGAGGGCCAGGGCACCTGGGGCGCCGCCTACACAGCCCAGGTGCAGGCCATGATCATCGAAGGCTACTGGCACCCCGGCGAAACCTACAACGAAAACCCCGACGTGGCCCAGTACAATCGGGCCACCTGGGTCCCGGTTCCCGAAGATCGCCGCGGCACCAAGATCCAGTTCGGTGGCGGCCACATGGTACAGATTTTCCGAGACGGTCGCTACAAGGACGAGGCCTGGCCCATTGCCGAATGGCTGCAATCTAAATCCTGCAACGACCTGATTTACGACAACATTGGCTGGCTGCCTGCCTACAAGCCCTATTTCAACCAGGCAGACCAGAACAAATATCCCGGGCTCAAGTTCTACTTTGATTCTGTGGCGGAAGCCAATTACTGGGGACCCTTTATCCGTTGCCCCATTCAAGCCTTCGTCCAACAGAAGTATCAGGAACTCCGAGAGGCGGTCTACCGGGGCCAGATGACCGGCGCCCAGGCGGCGGCCCGACTTCAGGAAGAGGCCGTTAAGGAGCTCGAGGCGTCGGGCTTTTAGCACATGACGGCTTTAGAGAGGCCCGTGGTTACGTAAGACGTGGTGCGTGGTGCGGAGCGCGTCAACGGGCACACGCACCACGCACCACACCTTACGTCCCGGCATCTGAATTTGCCCCGCAGGAGGTCTCCATGTCCTTCACGCTTCCCATGTCTCCTCGAAAACGCCGAAATCTAATTTTGGGCTTGCTCTTTGCCTCGCCCTGGATAATCGGTTTTCTGGCGTTTACGATCATTCCCATCCTGTCGTCCCTGTACTACAGCTTCACCCGTTACGATCTCTTGCGACCACCTCATTTTTTGGGGTTGGACAACTACATTAACCTCTTTACCAACGACGATGACTTTCGGCTGGTAGCCTACAATACCCTCTGGTGGGTTCTCATCAGTGCGCCCATGGGCGTGCTCTCTGCCTTTCTGATGGCCTTGCTCCTTAACACCCGGATCTGGTGGCGCTCTCTCTTTCGAGCCATCTTTTTCTTTCCCTCCATCGTCCCTGTGGTGGTGACGGCCTTTGTCTGGCAGTTCCTCCTGAATGTCCAGTATGGGGCCATCAATTCCACCTTGCAGGGGTTGGGGTTGCCCACCATTCCTTTTTTATCCAGTCCAACCCTGGTGAAGCCCTCCCTGGTGTTGATTCACATGTGGTCCCAGGGGGCTGCCATGGTCATCTTCCTGGCCACCCTGCAGGACGTACCTCGCTCCCTGTATGAGGCGGCCACGGTGGACGGCGCCAACGCCCTGCGCAAGCTGTGGCATATCACCATCCCCATGGTCAGCCCGGTGATCCTGTTTAACCTGGTCATGAGTTTTATTGGCGGTTTCCAGTACTTCACCCTACCCTGGCTATTGACCCAAGGCGGCCCCAGTAAGGCGACTGAGTTCTATGCGCTCTTTCTGTACCGCAACGCCTTCATCTTCCTGCGCATGGGCAAGGCCTCGGCGTTGGCCTGGATCCTGTTTGTGGTGATCGTGGTGTTTACCTACCTACTTTTTCGCTTCTCGGGCCGGTTCGTCTATTATGCCGGCGCATCCCGATAGGAGGCGTAGACCATGTCGATGCGCACAACCACCCAGTCTCCATCCTGGCCACAACCTACCCTGTCTGGCCGCATCCAGCAGCTACGCAAGCTGACCTGGATGGATTGGCTGGTTGAAATCACGAAATACACCATTCTGATCGTGCTTGCGGTCAGCTTTTTGCTCCCGTTCTACTGGATGGTCTCGTCGGCTGTGAAGAATGACGCCCAGGTCTACACCGTGCCGCCCATCTGGTTTCCCGTGCCCCAGCACTGGAACAATTTCTGGGATGCCTGGAACAGTGAGAATTTTAACCTCTTCACCTACAACACCGTGGTCCGCTATGCCATTCCGGCCACTATCGGCACCGTGGTTTCTTCCTCCCTGGTGGCCTATTCCTTCTCACGCATCGAATGGCCAGGCCGTAACTTCCTGTTTGGCATTGTGCTGGCCACGTTGATGATCCCGGGTTGGGTGCGGCTGGTTCCCCTCTTCATCATCTTCAAGCAACTGGGCTGGATCAACACCTTCCTGCCGCTGGTGGTTCCCCACTTCTTCGGCAACGCTTTCTTCATTTTTCTCCTGCGCCAGTTCTTCCTGGCCATCCCCATGGAACTCTCCGATGCCGCTCATATCGACGGCGCCAACGAGCTCCAGATTATGACCCGGGTGATCCTGCCCCTGGCCAAACCTGCCCTCGCTGTGGTTGCGCTCTTTACCTTCATGGATGCCTGGAACGACTATCTGGGCCCCTTGATCTACGTCAATGTGGAGAGCAAATGGGTGCTGGCGTTGGGTGTGCAGCGGCTGCGCAACGCCGTCTACGAGATCGGCAACCGCCAGCTGGCCTACCCGTACCTCATGGCCGTCAGCTCCCTGATCACCCTGCCCATCTTTCTGGCCTTCTTCTTTGCCCAGCGCACCTTTATTGAGGGGATCTCCTTGACGGGGCTGAAGGGCTAGAAGATTGAAGGAAAAAGCCTTCCCCCAACTTGCATCGGGCGACCTTCTGGCGTAGCATCGTCTGTGACTGACCACTGCCACCACCACCCCTGGAAAGGAAGTGAAACGCCATGAAAGTCCTCGTCACCGGCGTGAGCGGACGCCTGGGCCCCTACGTGGTGCGGGAACTGGAGGCGGCCGGCCACGAGCTGGTGCTCTTTTCCCGCCGCGAGCCGCCCCAGGAATTCGCCCACTGGCCCTGGATCCAGGGCGATATCACCCGCTTCGACGACTGTATGCGGGCAGTGCAGGGCGGCTTCGACGCCGTTCAGCACCTGGCCGCCCAGCCCTGGCCCACGGACCATCCCCACATGCAGCGGCTGCGGGAGGAGCGGGGCGCTCCCTTTGACGCCACCCTGCGGGCCAACATCATGGGCCTCTATTACCTGCTCCAGGCGGCCCTCCGCCAGGATATCGGCATCTTTGTCATGACCGGCAGCAACTGCGCCCTGGGCCACGGTTTTCGCATCAGCGACCGCCCCTTTCCCCATCGGTACTTTCCCGTGGATGAAGCCCATCCCACCGACGTGGAGGATTCCTACTCCTATAGCAAGCTGGCCGGCGAAGAACTGCTGGCCTCCTATACCCGGGCCTACGGCATGCGGACCTACGCGCTCCGCTCCGCCGGCATCTGCAACCAGGAGCGCCGCCGGCAGATGGCCCAAAACGCGGCGCCGGCCCAGGCGTGGAACCCCTGGCTCTGGTGCTGGGTCAGCAGCGAAGATCTGGCCACCGCCCACCGACTGCTCATGGAGCGGGCCGAGGCCATCGAACCCCACGGCGTCTACTTCTGCAACGCCGACGACACCACGGCCCTGGAACCTTCCCGGGAGCTGGTGGAGCGCTTTCGGCCGGATCTCCTGCCCCTGGTGCGGGATCTCCCCGGGCACAGCTCCTTCCTCTCCAACCAGCGGCTGAAGAAGACCGTCGGCTGGGCCCACCGCCAGTCGTGGCGGCAACACCTGTTCGAAACCACCCCAGAATCACAATCACCGAATGAAGGAGATATCCCATGAGTCAGCGAGTCGGCATGGGCGTGGTGGGTGCCGGGGCCATCGGCATCCGGGGCGCGCTCATGCATCTGAGCCAGGAAGATGTCCAGGACCGGGTCCGGCTGGCCGCCATCTGCGACCCGGTGCCCGGCCGCGCCGAAGCGGCCGCCCAGAAGTACGGCGTGGCCCGCTGGTACCTGACCTACGAAGAGCTCCTGGCTGACCCGGACGTGGACGCGGTCACCCTGTGCACGCCCATCGGCCTCCACTACCAGCAGGGGCTCATGGCCATCGACGCGGGCAAGCACATCCACTTCAACAAGACCATGACCACCCGGGTCGATGAGGCCACGGATCTCATCCAGCGGGCCGCGGCCAAAGGCGTCCACATCATCGCCTCGCCGGGTATGATGCTCTTTCCCCACAACCGGCGCATCCGCCGCCTGATCCTGGAGGGGAAGCTGGGCACCCTCTCCTGGGCCATCGCCGGCACCACCGCCGGCAGTGGCCAGTATCACCTGCAGGAGGAGTTCCGCACCGGTCAAGATGTGCTCACCAGCGTAGATCCCAGCTGGTATTTCAAGAAGCCCGGCGGCGGCCCCCAGTACGACGTGACGGTCTACTGCCTCCACAACATCACCGGCATCCTGGGGCCGGCCAGGCGGGTCACCGCGCTGTCAGGCATCGCCATCCCCGAACGCCATTATCAGGGGCGGACCATCGCCACGGAGATGGACGACAACACCATCCTCATGCTGGACTTCGGCAACGCCATGACCGCCGTGATCTACGCTACGGTAGCCGGCAGCATCACCGTGGGCTTCCAGCCCAACATCTACGGCACAGAAGGCAGCGTGGTGGGCACCCGGTTCAAGCCTGTGGCGGGCGAGGAGCAGGAATTGAAGCTGCCCGACGAGTTCCCGCCCCATGTCTCGGGCGTCCACCGGGAGATGCGGGAGTTCCACGTCTTCGAGGATATGATGCAACTGGTGGACTTGATCCGCGAGGGCAAGCCTTCAATCGTCACCGCCGAACACGCCCGCCACGTCATCGACATCATCGAATCCGGCTACCGGGCCGCCGAGACTGGCCAGACCCAGGAGCTCCGTACCACTTTTGACCCCCTTCCTCTGGCCGACCTCTAGATCGGCATTCGATCGGCATCCACAGCCAGGCGCATCCACCCCGGAGGCCGCCTGGCTGTGCCCCCAATTTCGGGGCCCTCTCCGGCGGAAGCTCGCACGGCGGTGGAACGGCATTGGCCCAAACTCCACCGCCGTTTCTCTTCTCTTCCACCCCTCCTCGGGCCACGGCGCTGGCCAATCCTCGCGCGATCCCCAAATAAATCTGAAAAAGGGGTGGCGCATTTAACGCATTTTCAACTCTGCTGGTATGATAAGGGGTACCAACAGGGAAGGGCCCACAGCGACCGGCAGGCTATTGACAGGCAGTTTGCCAAAAACCAAAACCCAGGGCGAGGCCAACGCTCACCATCGTTGCCCATGTTGAATCTCTCCGTACCCAGGTTCCGCTGAGAGGGCCGGATAAATCTGTGTCCATTTGTGACACCTGGGAAGAGAGCCATCGGCAAGGAGCGAGAAGGCAGGTCCCTCTGAACCTGCGTTGCGGGGGGCTCCCCCGCTGTGTCATGGTTTTCAGCGGACGTTTAGCCCCTGATACCCGGCGCCAACAGGGTGATGTCAAGGGATTATGGAGAAAGGACATCAGATGGCTTTTCAAGACTTTTTCAACGCAAAAGGTACCTTTGATACCGGCAGCGGAGAAGCGGTCATCTACCGGCTGTCGGCCTTAGAAAAAGAGGGCGTTGCCAACATTTCTCGTCTGCCCTTCTCGATCAAGGTGCTGCTGGAGGCAGCCCTGCGTCAGGCGGACGGCTTTGAGATTACCCAAGAGGCGGTGGAAACCATCGCCCGCTGGAGCCCAGAGACCGCGGGCACGGTGGAGATCCCCTTCAAGCCCGCGCGGGTGGTGCTCCAGGACTTCACCGGCGTGCCCAGCGTGGTGGACCTGGCCGCCCTGCGCAGCGCCATGGCCCGCCTGGGCGGCGATCCCAAGAAGGTCAACCCGGTGGTACCGGTGGACCTGGTCATCGACCACAGCGTCCAGGTGGATCGCTTCGGCAGCAAGTTTGCCCTCTTCTACAACGCGGAGCGGGAGTTCGAACGCAACCGGGAGCGCTACGAGTTCCTCAAGTGGGGCCAGGAGGCCTTCGACAACTTCCGGGTGGTGCCCCCGGCCACGGGCATCGTCCACCAGGTGAACCTGGAGTACCTGGCCAAGGTGGTCCAGCTGGCGCCCCACAACGGCCTGCAGGTAGCCTATCCGGACTCGCTGGTGGGCACCGACAGCCACACCACCATGATCAACGGCCTGGGCGTCCTGGGCTGGGGGGTGGGCGGCATCGAGGCCGAGGCGGTCATGCTGGGCCAGCCCATCTACATGCTCCTGCCCGAGGTGGTGGGCTTCAAGCTCACCGGCGAACTGCCCGACGGCGCCACGGCCACCGACCTGGTGCTGCGGGTGACCGAGATGCTGCGCAAGAAGGGCGTGGTGGGCAAGTTCGTGGAATTTTACGGGCCGGGCCTGGCCAAGCTCAGCCTGCCGGACCGGGCCACCATCGCCAACATGGCGCCCGAGTATGGGGCCACCACCGGTTTCTTCCCCATCGACGAGGAGACCCTCCGCTATCTGGTGGGCACGGGCCGCCCCGAGGAACTGGTGGAGCTGGTGGAACGCTACGCCAAGGAGCAGGGCCTCTTCCACTCGGCGGACAGCCCCGAGCCCATCTTCAGCGACACCCTGGAGCTGGACATGAGCACCGTGACCCCCAGCCTGGCTGGCCCCAAGCGCCCCCAGGATCGGGTGGAACTGCGCCAGATCAAGGAGAAATGGAACGGCATGTTGCCGGCGCCGGTGGGTCCCCAGGGTTTCGGCCTGGCTCCCGAGGAGCTGGACACCCGGGTGGAGGTGGAGCACGACGGGGAACGCTTCGAGCTGACCCACGGCAGCGTAGTCATCGCCGCCATCACCTCCTGCACCAACACCAGCAACCCCACCGTGATGATCGGCGCCGGCCTGCTGGCCAAGAACGCGGTGGAGCGGGGCCTGGACGTCAAGCCCTGGGTGAAGACCAGCATGGCGCCGGGCAGCAAGGTGGTCACCCGCTACCTGGAGGCCAGCGGCCTCATCCCCTACCTGGAGGCCCTGAACTTCCACACGGTGGGCTACGGCTGCACCACCTGCATCGGCAACAGCGGCCCCCTGCCGCCCCACATCAGCCAGGCCATCAAGAAGGGGGACCTGGTGGCCGTCTCGGTGTTGAGCGGCAACCGCAACTTCGAAGGCCGCATCAGCCCGGACGTGCGGGCCAACTTCCTGGCATCGCCTCCCCTGGTGGTGGCCTATGCCATCGCCGGCACCATTGACATCGACATGGAGCAGGAGCCCCTGGGCCACGACCCCAACGGCGAGCCCGTCTACCTGCGGGACATCTGGCCCAGCCAGGAGGAGATCCGCAACGCCATCCGCCGCAGCCTGAGGCCGGAGATGTTCCGGGAAGAGTACGCCAACGTCTTCGACGGCAACGAGACCTTCAACCAGATCCCGGTCAAGGGCGGTGAGCTCTTCCAGTGGGATCCGGAGAGCACCTACATCAAGGAGCCACCCTTCTTCATGGACCTGACGCCGGAGGTGCCGCCCGTCCGGCCCATCACCGGCGCCCGGGTGCTGGCCGTCATGCCCGACAGCACCACCACCGACCACATCAGCCCGGCCGGCTCCATCGCGCCGGGCAGCCCGGCCGCCCAGTATCTGGAAGCCCACGGTGTCCCCCGCTCCGAGTGGAACAGCTACGGCAGCCGCCGGGGCAACCACGAGGTGATGATGCGGGGCACCTTCGCCAACATCCGCATCAAGAACCAGATGCTGGACGGCGAAGAGGGCGGCTACACGGTCTACATCCCCACCGGGGAGAAGATGACCATCTACGACGCGGCCATGCGCTATCAGGAGGATGGCACCCCCCTGATCGTCCTGGCCGGCAAGGAATATGGCACCGGCTCCAGCCGGGACTGGGCCGCCAAGGGCGTCCTGCTCTTGGGCGTGCGGGCGGTCATCGCCGAAAGCTTCGAGCGCATCCACCGCAGCAACCTGGTGGGCATGGGCGTCCTGCCCCTCCAGTTCAAGCCCGGCCAGAGCGTCAGCAAGCTGGATCTGACTGGCTTCGAGACCTACGACATTCTGGGGCTGGACGACAACATGAAGCCCGGCCAGGAATACACCGTCCGGGCCACGGCCGACAACGGCGCCGTGACCGAGTTCACCGTGATCAGCCGCATCGACACGCCAGTGGAAGTGGAGTACTACAAGAACGGCGGCATCCTGCACACCGTGCTACGCCGCCTGCTCCAGTCCTGAGTCTGGCTGAGGGATGGGGGGCGGCCCAGGTTGATAACGGGCCGCCCCTTCTTTTCAAGTGAGGGAACGTTTCATGAGCATCACAACCACGGAGCGGACCGAGCCCTTCGAGCTTTCGGGCTGGGATCTCTCGGAATTGTTGCCGGAACCGACAGAGGAAGTCATCCAGGAGCGCCTGGCCGCCCTGGAAGAGCGGGTGCAGGCCTTCACCGCCTGGCGGGAGAAGCTGAGCCCGGAGATGGATCCGGCCGATCTGGTGGCGCTATTGCGCCAGTATGAGGAGCTGGTGGCGCAGAGCTACGTCCTGGGCGCCTATGGCAGCCTCTGGTTCTCGGCGGATACCCAGTCCTCGGCCGCCCTGACCTACCGCAACCGCATCCAGCAGGTGCTGACCGGCGTCCAGAACCGGACCCTGTTCTTTGAACTCTGGTGGAAGTCCCTGGACGACGACGAGGCGGCCGCGCTGCTGCCCAGCCCGGAGCAGTACCCCGACTACCGCCATCACCTGGAGGATCTGCGGCGCACCAAGCCCTACACCCTGGACGAACGGTCGGAGCAGATCATCAACATCAAGGATGCCAACGGCATCGACGCGGTGATCACCCTCTACTCCATGCTGACCAACCGGCTGGAATTCACCATCACCGTGGACGGGGAGACCAAGACCCTGACCCGGGACGGGCTGATGGCCTATGCCCAGTCGGCCCGGGCCGACCTGCGGGCCGCCGCCTACCAGGAGCTCTACCGGGTCTACGGCAACGAGTCCAACATCCTGGCCCAGATCTACGCCAACCGGGTGCGGGACTGGTACGCGGAGCACGTGGAGTTGCGGGGCTATCCCTCGCCCATCGCGGTGCGCAACGTGGCCAACGACATTCCCGACGCGGCCGTGGACGCGCTGCTGGATGTCTGCCGGCAGAACGCCGGGGTCTTCCAGCGCTATTTCCGGCTGAAGGCCGGCTGGCTGGGCATGGAGAAGCTGCGCCGCTACGACATCTATGCGCCCCTCCAGGAGGACGACCGGGAGATCCCCTACCAGGAGGCGGTGTCCCTGGTGCTGGACACCTTCCAGCGCTTTGAGCCCCAGGTGGCCCGGCTGGCCCGTCGGGTCTTTGAGGAGAAGCACATCGACAGCGAAGTGCGCAAGGGCAAGCGGGGCGGCGCCTTCTGTGCCACGGTCCTGCCCAGCCAGACGCCGTGGGTGCTCATGAACTACACCGGCAAGGTGCGGGACGTGGCCACCCTGGCCCACGAGCTGGGCCACGCCATCCACAGCATGATGGCCGCCGACCATTCGGTGCTGACCCAACATGCGACCCTGCCCCTGGCTGAGACCGCCTCGGTCTTCGCCGAGATGCTCCTGACCGAGCGCCTGCTGACCGAGGAGCAGGATCCGCTGGTGCGGCGCAACATCCTGGTCAAGTCCCTGGACGACATGTACGCCACGGTCCTGCGCCAGGCCTACTTCGTCCTCTTTGAGCGGGAGGCCCACGCCGCCATCATGGACAACAAATCGCCCGAGGATCTCTACGCCATGTACATGGCCAACCTGGCCGAGCAGTTCGGCGACAGCGTGGAGGTGAGCGACGAATTTCGCTACGAATGGGTGAGCATCCCCCACATCTACCACACCCCCTTCTACTGCTACGCCTACAGCTTCGGCCAGTTGCTGGTGCTGGCCCTCTACCGGCGCTACCAGCAGGAGGGGGAGGCCTTCAAGCCGGGCTACCTGCGCATGCTGGCCCGGGGTGGCTCAGCCCGCCCGGAGGAGATCCTGCAGGAAGCGGGCATCGATATGACCGATCCGGCCTTCTGGCAGGGTGGCTTCGATGTGATCCGGGATCTGATCGACCAGTTGGAGGGGATCAAGCTCTAGGCCAGTCTGGCGTCGATACCACGGCAGAAATTCCGGGTGCCCTCTGGGCGTCCCTACCTCTGGTGGAAGCTATCGGCGAATTTCTACCGGGATTTACCAGGGGGGGCGCTGGATCAACAGCGCCGGCGGAGCAAAAGGGATCCACGATGCGAACAACGGCGTGGCGGTCCATCACATCTGGACCGCCACGCCGCTTTGTTGATTGGGCTGATGGGAGCGCATGAGGGATTGTTGCTTCTGCACTCTTGCCATGCGCATCACCAAGCTGGTTTCGCAAGGCCGCTAGACCGCCGACCACGGATTGACAGTTTCCCAGTATTCTCCGAACAAGGTGGTCTGTGTATTGCTCTGGAGCAAGGTGTAATTGCTCTACTACAAGATGATAAAGTTTTGGAAGATCGGCGCTGTCCGGATAGGCGATTTGCTCTTCATAAAGGATGTGCTTGCAAACGGTCTCAACCAAAGTCCGTGCTGCCGTAATGGCACCTTCGGGATCCTCGCTTTTCCGTCTTAGCGCCCTCTCCCAAGCCCGTTGTACGTGCTCTGAGTTAACAGTCAACAGTTGTTCCGAAACCTCGCTCTCCACTGGGCTTCTCTTGCTAGGGAGTCGGGGAACCCAAGCAATGTCTCGGATATGCCAGTTATTGGTCTGGGCAAGTCCTCTGATGGCCTGCTCAATCTGCTTTTTCTCTTGAGCGTATAACTCCTCGAGTCCATCCAGAATTTTACGAGGAGCAGCAATGTTTACGTCGTACAGCTCAAGTTCTCGCTCGCCCCCTAGTTCAAAGAGCAGATCTACGAAAGAGCAAGTCTAGCTCGCAGTCAGACAGTATAGCTGCTGCGCTCTTTTCATCTCCCTCTTTCAGCCACTCGATTACTTGTTCCATCATACCCTGACCCCTTGGCGGCTGAACGCTTGAAATCACGCGATTGCGGGTAAGCGAAGACACCCACAATCACCAGAATGATTGTGGCCCAAACCACTTTCAATAAAAACGAAGATTAGCAATTCGCGTGCATTGATTTGTTAGATTGCGACGGTGGTTTGCAAAGACACTTATTTTTAGGTGGTCTCCCTATTTTGTGTTGATGGCCTCGGGAGCCACAACGGTCATCAGTAGCTCTTTAACAGTCCAAATGTGTTCGGTCAAACCAGCGACCATGGCTGGCGAGCGAGGCTGCCACCGGCGTTGCTCGCCGTCCACCTCGATACGCAATGTTTTGACAGGACGAGTCAGGTTGTAGACCCAATCTTCCCAAGCACAGGAAGCCTCGCCTATTTTTACAAGACCTTTATAGACTTGGCTTGGTTAAACAGATAATTTCAAAGGCGAAGACCTCGCCTCCGGGTGGAGTATGGCTTTGATTAATGATAGTCACCCTTACCCGCCCGGTGGTTGTGGATGCTAAGACGGTCAATGGGGTTCAATGACAATATCTCGCCAAAACTGCCCTTTCATGGTTGATAACTGGTAGCTTTTGACCCACGGCTTCAACAACACGTGTACCCGGCCGTAGGCCAGCGGGATGATGGGGGCATCCTGAGCCAGGATGCGCTCGGCCTGGGTGTAAAGCTGGATGCGTTCTGCCTGACCGGTCACCCGACGGGCCGTTTCAATCAGGTTCTTGTAAGTTTCATTATTCCAGTTGGGGGTATCCAGGCCCACGCTTACCCGCAGAAAGCAATCGGGGTCGGGGTAATCGGCCACCCACAGGCCAAGGGCTAAATCGGGCGGCGACTGTTCGTACCGTTCAAAGAGGGCGGGGAGCGACACCGTTTTCCAGGGGATTTCAATGCCCAACACCTCACGCCAGGCGTGTTGGCAATACCGGGCCAGCGGCTCGTGATCGGGCCGGTTCAGCGCTTCTAACGGGGGGAAATTGCGGCCTGCCGGATAGCCGGCTTCGGCCAGCAGTTGGCGCGCCCGCGCCGGGTCATAAGGCAAGCCAACTTCAGGGGCATAGCCCGGCATCTCCGGCGGAACAAAGCCGCCGTGGGCCGGGTACACGTAGCCCCTCATCGCCACATTAGCCAACTCCTCCTTGTCCAGGGCCAAGGTCAGGGCTTGCCGAACACGCGCATCATTTAATGGCGGGCGCGTTATTTGGATGAACCAAACATAGTTGGTGAGCAATTGCGGGCCGGACAGATAATCTGCGGCGTACCACTGCCGGGCGCTATCCATATCCGCAGGCGGCAACAGGTGCAGGTGGAGCAGGTCGAGCGCGCCAGCCTGATATTGTTGGAGCAAATTGGCGGGGCCGGTATTCAGGCTTATTTCCAATTGCGCCACATTGCCCCGCCAGGGGTGGTGATAGGTTGGGTTGCGCCGCAGGGTGATTGATTCTTCGGGCCGCCATGCCGCCAGGCTGAACGGCCCATTCGTGACAAGATGGCCCGCTTCGGCCCAGGCCTCGCCATATTGCTCAACCTGGTGACGCGGGATGGGAAAGGTGGTGGGGAAGGCCAACAGGTGCGGGAAGTAGTTGGTTGGGCCTTCCAACTCCACCATCAGGGTCAAGTCGTCAATCGCCCGCACCGCTACCAAATTGGAATCGGCACTCTCCCCCTGCCGAAAGGCGCTGCCCCCTTTAATATCATCTAACAATGCCCCGGCAAAAGAAGCCCACCCGGCCGGGTCAAGCGCCCGCCGCCAGGCATATTCAAAATCCCCGGCTGTCACCGGCACGCCATCGCTCCAGAACACATCATTCCGCAGATGAAAAACATAGGTGTGGCCGCCATCTGAAACCTCCCAACGATGAGCCACATCCGGGGCCACATCCAACTCCGAATTGAGGGTCAGCAGGCCGCTGAATAGTTGGTGGGCCAGGCCCACTGACCAGATGCTGCGCGGGCGGGTGGGGTCAAGTGTGCCCGGATCGCGCCAGTTGGTCCGCAGGGCGTGAGGGGCCGGCGGCAGGTGAGGGTCAGGGCCGGGGCGGGCCTCGCGTATCTGCTGCCAGAGGGTAAACCCCTCGGCATAAGCCTGATGCGCTTGCTTAAAGTCAAAATTAAGGTGATGCGCCAGCCCCAGCTTCATCAGCGTGCGGGCGGCCTGTTCGTGTTGACCGGCCTTGCGCATAAAACTCAACGCTTGTTGGTAGTGCTCAATCGCTTCCTCGTGAGCGTACAACGCCCGAGCACGGTTGCCGGCTTGCAGCAGATAGTGAATGGCTTTTTCGATTTCGCCGGCTGTGGCAAAGTGATGCGCTAACAGTAACGTGACCGCCTCAAGGCCTTCCGCACAAAGGGATTCCAAGGCCCGGCCAATCTCGCTATGCAACAGCCGCCGTTCGCCCGGACTGAGGCGATTGTAGAGATATTGCTGAAACAGGATATGGCCGAACCGGAAACGTGACAGGCGTTGTTGACCAATAATCAGTTCGCCGTGCTCGCGCACCAACCGATGGCGCTGCTGCAAGTCTCGCGATATCTGATGCAATATCTGTCTCTCGTCGGTTTTTTGCACACGGGCCAGAACTTGAGCGCAAAATACTTCCCCTTCCACACTGGCGATGGTCAAGATGTTGCGCAGGGTCTCATCCAGGCGGGCTAACCGCTGCTCTATGATCGCCTCTACCCGCACCGGCAAGGCAGACCAGTTCAGCGTCTCTGCTTTCAGCACCCAATGGCCGGCCTCGTCCCGAATCAGGTCGCCCCGGTCTTGCATTTCCCGGACTAACTCAATAGTGAAAAGCGGATGGCCTTTGGTTTGCCAAAAGAGCGCGGTTCGGAAAGAGTCCGGCAGGCGGTTGGAATCTCTATCCAGGAGCGCGTCTACCAGTTTGCGGCCCCGGGCCGGTTCAAATCTATCCAAATCTATTTGGATGTTGCCAAAATAACGCCGCAACTCGTGGATAACGGCCTCTAGCGGATGCTGCTGCCGAGGTTCAGGTTGCAGGGCCGGCTGGCCCAAAGCAACTTCGCTGGGGCGATACGCGCCCGCAATGAGAATGCGGCTGCCGGATAACCGCCGGCCCAAATGGAAGAGCAGGTTGATTGAGGTGACATCGGCCCACTGCAAATCATCCAGCAGTATCAGCAGGGGCTGCTTGCGGGCCACGGCCTGTAACGCTTTGGTAATCTGGTCGAAAAGGTGGCGTTGCTCCAAAAGGCCCGGCTGCCTCTGGCCGGATGGGGGTTGGCCTTTAAACCGTTCAGACAGGATGTGAGCCGGAACAAAGAGGTCAACCAAATTCGGGCCGACCTCAAACAGCGTTTGGATGGTGGCGGGCGCCGAGGCCCACAACCGGCGCGCCTGTTCGCGGTCAATAATTCCGGCGGCCCAGCGCGTTTCCACATCCCCGCTGAGCATCTCTATCACATCACGAAAAGGCAAAAAAGGGTCGCCGCCAATACCGGCATAGGCGTTGCAGTAACCACAGGCCACAATCAACTCCGGCTGAGCCGCCTGCGCCCGGCGGGCGAATTCGGCTAACAGCGCGGTCTTGCCCCGGCCGGCCTCGCCGGTTACAAAAACAAGGCGGCCCTCTCCGGCCAACGCCGCCGTAAAATGGCCGGTTAAACGTTCCAGCTCATTTTCGCGCCCCACAAAGCGACCCCATTCGCCGCCAGCCCGTTCCGGGGCTGTGGCCTCAAAAAAGGCCGGCACTGAAGGGGGGGCCGTATCACCCGCTTCGACAGGCCGGGCCGGCAGGGGCAGCGCATCCACCGGCTGTTGGCCCAGGCCGCACTGAATGAACGTTTCGCGTTCGTCCGGTGGGATAGCCAGACAATCGGCCAGACGATGGGCCATCTGGCGTGAGGGTCGGCGCTCATCCCGTTCAATTTTTCTGATGGTGACCGGGGCGCAGCCAACTTGCCGGGCCAGGTTGACCTGGGTTAAGTCCAGCGCCTTGCGCTGCCGCCGGACCCAATAACCAAATGAAACGGTGTTTTCCATATCACGTTCGTTACAGTATCAGTAGAGCCAATTTTTGGAGCAGAACGGGCTCCCACGCCTGTGAATCGGCGGCGTGGGAGCCGCCTCCGCTGTAAATTTGGATATACTGAGTATCACTTTTGTATCACAAATAGCTACCCACGAAGCGGTGGATTGTGCTTTAATGAGCTTAGGTCAATGAATTTTACAAATTTCACTATAAGAAAGGAGATTAGCCATGCCAAAGTTTATCATTGAACGAAGCATCCCTCAAGCCGGCCAATTATCGAGCCAGGAGTTGCAGGCCATTTCACAAAGTAGCAACAATGTCCTCAAAGAGATGGGCAAACCGTACACTTGGGTGCAGAGTTTCGTGGCCGGCGACAAGATTTACTGCATCCATATTGCGCCCGATGAAGAAACGGTGCGGGAGCACGCCCGGCTGGGTGGTTTTCCGGTCGACAGCGTGGCCGAGGTCAAAGCGGTGATTGATCCGGCCACCGGCGGCCAGTAATCACCGGTTGCTCAGTGACCCTCTTTCACCATTCGGTCATTTAGATAGTATTTTGAGTTGCCGATTTCTGCCGGAGGAGATGGACTCAGCCTGCGGCACGGCAACGGGCGTTGGTAAGCCAACGACAATGAAAACCTGGAGATTGGAGACTGGAGATTAGGAGATTAGGAGATTGGGCTAATCTCCTAATCTCCTAATCTTCCAATCGCTATTTTCAGGGGAGATAAATGACAACGCAGAGATTGCCTGTTTTGATTCGCCTGACCGCGACGCTGGTGATTTTATGCGGGGTGTTGGGCGCCGGAATGTTGCCCCTCAAGGCAGGGCCGCCCCCATCCCCGCAAGGGCAAAGCGGAACGGTTCACTTCACCGACAGCGGCCAGGCGTTAGGCGGCAACGCCTACAGCTATGATGTCGCCTTAGGCGATTTGGACGGCGACGGCGACCTGGACGCCTTTGTGGCCAATACCTGGGACGGCGTTTCAAGCCGAACCAACATCATCTGGGTCAACCAGGGCGGCGCGCAGGGCGGCGTCCCCGGGGTGTTTGCCGACAGCGGCCAGAACTTGGGCGCTGAGTCGGGGGTGGCTGTGGCCCTGGGCGATGTGGATGGCGATGCTGATTTGGATGCCTTTGTGCTCAACGACGGCCTGCCGGCCAAAATCTGGCTCAATTCGGGCGGCCTCTTTACCGATAGCGGCCAAAGCCTGGTCGTTGATTTGGGGTTGGCCGTGGCCCTGGGCGATTTGGACGGCGACAGCGACCTTGACGCCTTTGTGGTTGGCAACGTGGGCCGGGCCGATACGGTCTGGCTGAACCAGGGCGGGGATCAGGGCGGCGCGCCTGGCGTCTTTGTGGACAGCGGCCAGACGCTTGGCCCGGGTGGCAACACCGCCGTTTCGCTGGGGGATGTTGATAATGATGGCGATCTGGACGCCCTGGTTGGCGATTTTGGCGGCAGTACCCTGTGGCTCAATCAAGGGGGGCTACAGGGGGGGGCCGCCGGTGTTTTTGCCCAAGGGACCACCCTGGGCAGCGCCAATAGCCTTGCTGTCGTCCTGGCTGATTTGGATGGCGACGCCGCCCTCGACGCCTTCCTGGCCAACGACGGGCCTGATCAGGTCTGGCTGCAACAGGGCGGCGTGTTGGCCAACAGCGGCCAATCGTTGGGCAACGCTGCCAGCCGCGGGGTGGCCCTGGCCGATTTGGATGGCGACGCCGATTTGGACGCCTTTGTCAGCGTCACCGGGCCGAACCTGGTGTGGCTGAACCAGGGGGGAGTATTCTCATCCAGTGGCCTGGCTTTGGGTAGCGCCGCCAGCGAAGCTGTGGCCCTGGGCGATTTGGACGGCGACGGCGCCATTGACGCCTTTGTAGCCAATTGGGGCGCACCCAACAAGGTCTGGCTGAACCAGACTGCGCCCCCTGACCCGCAGGCCGATCTGATGGTGCAGGCCTCCGGCCCGGTGGCCATAAACATTGCTGGTACTAACCTGGTTGATCATAAAGCCACTGTCACCAACCTGGGGCCGGTTACCGCCACCAATGTATCGCTAACACTAGACACAAGCCGCATCCACGAAATATCCTCTATAAACGATGCTTTTGGACGCTGCTTTCCCCCAAACGACGGAGAAATCTGTTCGTATCCGTTCTTTGGTAGCGGCGTTAACCATAGTGTAAATATTGAGTATTCTGTTGTCGCGATGAATAATTCGGTGGACATCTACCGGGGTGGGGTTACCAGCCAATTTAGCGTCAACAGCGACACCACCGACCCAAACCCAGGCAATAATTGGGCTCAGGTGGGGACCGATATCTACGATTGCGATATGGCAGCCTGTTGGCTGGAAGAGTTCTTTTGTGTACTCTCTTTCCCTGCATCCTCAATGCGCAGCGATTCGTCAGGTCTCATCAGCCAGGCCATAGCGGCCACTCAGGTGGCCTTTGATCTGCCGCTTTATTACCGGGTGCGGGATGAAATTTTGGCCGGCAGCCCCAACGGCCAGCACTACACCGATCTCTACTACACCCACAACGCCGAAATCACCACCCTGGTCCTCAGCAATACAACGGTGATGTCGCAAGCCCTGCAAACAATCCAGATTTGGGAGCCGAACCTGCGGGCGCTGGTTGAGGGTCAGGGCGACAGCGCCACCATCACCGCGGCCCAAATTCAGGCAATGGACGATTTTTTGCAAACCATGTCTGCGTTGGGCAGTCCCGCCCTGCAAGCCGCCATCACCGAAGAACGGGCCAAACTACCGGCGTTGAACACTTTTGTCGGCATGAGTATGGCTCAGGCCCGCAGCAGTGTGGTCGGATATGGGGTATATCTGCCGGTTATCCTCAAATGAGACATAAAGTCAGAAATAAAGGGAACAGAGACCCATGAAAGCCGAAGATTTGCGTTTACTACAAAAACCGCTCAAAAAGCGCTATCAGGAACAGCCCGAAGCTGCCCTGATTACCCTTAAAGCGCAAGGCCAACTTGGTGAAGGGATTGCTTGTAAGGTGGAAACCGGAAAAGCCCTGGTGGAAGCAGGGTTGCACCCCGCCACAGGCGGCGATGGGTTCCTGGCATGCTCAGGAGATATGCTTCTTGAAGCATTGGTTGCCTGCGCAGGCGTAACGCTATGTGCCGTCGCCACTGCCATTGGGGTAGAGGTACACGGCGGCGTTGTCAAGGCAGAAGGGGATTTAGATTTTCGGGGCACGCTCGGCGTGTCTAAAGAAGTCCCTGTTGGGTTTCAGAAAATTCGGCTGCAATTTGATTTAGATACAGAGGCCACTGCCGACGAGTTAGCTACTCTGCTCCGACTGACAGAACGGTATTGCGTTGTTTACCAAACGCTCCGCCACCCCGCCAGGATTGATGTTGCATTTTCCTAAAGCCCATCAACGGAAATCGAAGCAAGCTAATGGCGCGACGGGTCAGCCGTGCGAGACGGGGCGCGTAGCGCACCAGCCGAAGCATCGGCTGCATCCGCTTGTTCGGCCGCCGCGAGCGCAGCGAGCAAGGCCGACAAGCGGGCGAAGCCCGCCGCGCCATTCAGCCGAGCGCGCAGCGGTCGGCTGAACGCTGCGCCTCAGCTGCGCCCGAAAGCGGGAGCGTAGCGGACGCTGTAGGGCGTCAGCTGCAGGCGGTTGTTGGGCGCAGGAACGGGTGCCGAGGGCGTTGTTGCATAACCCTTCTTTGGCGCTATACTGTGCGGAATGTGTGCGCGTGGGCTGTGAAGGAGGGGATGGTGGGCCAACGAGTGCTGCCGGAACGCAAGTCGCGTGAGGCGATCATCGCCAGTTTGCTGGCCGACGGCATCCTGACCGACGACGACATCGCCGAACTGGTCGCACAAGCGGCTGTCGACCAAGCCCGAGCAATCATGCGTAAGCATCGCCAGCCAGCCGCCACCAAACGCCGCAAGCCGAGCACTCCTCCTCCCGCGCCGCCCGCTCCGCCTGCGCCACTCACACCGCCTCCGCCTCCTGCTCCGCCACCACCTGCTGCCAACAACCGCTATCGCATTCGCAACTGGAAAGCCTATAATCAAGCCCTCATCCAGCGCGGCAGCCTGACGATTTGGTTCGACCAAGACGCCCTTGCAGGCTGGACCAATGATCTGCCCAACGGTCTGCCAGGACGCGATATCACCTATTCCGACACCGCTATCCTGACTATGCTCACGCTCAAGGCGGTCTTTCATCTCCCCTTGCGCGCGACCCAAGGTCTGACTGCTTCGATCCTGCGTCTCCCCAGCTTGTGCTTCCCATTCCAGATTACAGCACGCTGTCGCGCCGCGGCAAGATGCTGCGCGTGCCTTTCCCCCTCGAACGACGTGACGCGCGTCACATCGTGATTGACTCGAGTGGGCTGAAAATCTACGGCGAAGGCGAATGGAAGGTGCGCCAGCATGGCTGGCGCAAGCGACGGACCTGGCGCAAAATCCATCTGGGCGTGGACGAAACGACCCAGGAGGTCGTGGCATGTGTAGTGACCGAGCGCGAGAAAGCCGATGGTGAAGCACTGCCGCAGCTCTTGGAGCAGATTATCGACCCACTGACACAGGTCAGCGCGGACGGCAGCTACGACACGGCGGATGTGTATCACGCCATCCTTGACCGGGCAGCCACGCCGGTCATTCCGCCTCGCGCGAACGCGGTCGTCAATACTGGGCCCGCGTGGGCTGCTCGCAACACCACGGTGGCACGGGTGGGCGAGATTGGACGACGTGCGTGGACGGTCGAGGCCGGCTATCATCGACGCAGTCTGGCTGAAACGGCGATGTTCCGTTTGAAACCGCTCTTTGGGGATCACCTGCGCAGCCGGACGACGGAGGGACAACGGACCGAAGGCGCGATCCGCTGCGCCGCACTCAACCGCATGACGCGGCTTGGCATGCCCGACAGTTACAAGGTTCTGGCTGCCTGAGCTACACGGAAACGGGAGCAGTGCGCTCTGTTTTTCCCCTCGTCTCAAGTTATGCAACAAAGCCGTGCCGAGTTTTAGACTGGTATGGCCTCCACGATACTTGCCCCAGCGGCTGTGGGGACCACACGCGCCAGGGCAAACCCCGCAGCGCGAAAGAGCGCCTCGTATTCGGTGGCTGTCCGTTCGCGTGCCCCCAACAGCACGAGCATGTGCAGGTCCAACCATTTGCCGAAGAATGGCTCCTCACCCGGCGGCAGCACGAGCTCGACCACCAGCAGCTTCCCGTGCGCGGGTATCGCCCGGCGACACTGCCGGAGAATCGCCACGCTCCGCTCGTCGTCCCAGTCGTGCAGGATTTGGGCGAGTACGTACGCGTCCCCACCGGAAGGGACCTCGACGAAGAAGTCCCCGCCGACGGTCGTGCAGCGCTCTGCCACCCCAGCCCCCGCCAGCTGCTCCCCAGCAGCGGCGACCACGTGGGGCTGGTCGAATAAGATCCCTCGTGCGGCAGGATGGCGCCGCAGAATGGCCGCGAGCAAGGTCCCGTAGCTGCCCCCCACGTCCACCACGGTCTTGAACGGCGAGAAGTCATACGCCTCCACCACCGCACCGACGAGTTGCGTGGTCCAGCCGGTCATCGCCTCATTGAACACGCGGTCGGACTCGGGATGTTGGGCGAGATACGTGAAGTAGCTGGTGCCGAACTGCCGCTCGAAGGCGGTCTCCCCGGTCTGTACGCTGTAGAGGATGTCACCCCAGGCACGGTACTGCTCCTCGGCGTACATGATGGCCAGCGCGCGCATGGAGTCGGGTGTCCCGGTCCGCAGTAGCGCCGCCAGCGGGGTGAGCGCGAAGGTGCCAGGAAGCGCTTCGGTGAAGACGCGAACGCTGGCGAGCGCCCGCAGCACGCGCCGGAGAGAGGAGGCGTCGGTCTGGGTCGCTGCGGCGAGTTCCTCGACCGGTCGCGGCCCGTCGGCAAGCAGGTCGGCCACGCCCAGCTTGGCAGCGACGTAGAGCGCCTGTGAGACCCAGTAGCCAGTCATCATCTGAAGCAGGGTCGCGGGTGGCGGGACGGGGTCCACACCGGTCGGGTCATTCTCAGACATACCCACCTCCTGAATGAGAAAGGAACTTGTGACGCCTAACGGTTGGTTTCAGCGGCAGCGGCGGGACGGGCAAGACCCCTTCGCCCAAAAACTACTCCGCTGGCTCGCGGCGCATACCCTCAACGGCAAAGCCGCTGTCCGCTGAAAACGGTGTTGGGCGGGGCTGCTCCTACGTAGAACCGGACTTCTTTCGGCTGGCTAGCCACTTTTGTAACGACTTCTGACTCTCACCTGACGGAATACCTGCCAACAAATGCGCCACACTGATGTCTTCATCCAATTCTGGCCAGTGAATGCCTTGTCCCCCCCCAATTAGGCGCCATTTCTTTCGTTCTTCCGCTGTGCCATGCAGTAACCGCGGATACCAGACTAACGGCACGACGATCGTCCGCCCATCATCGAGCGCAACGATCAATTCATCGTCTGTCACTTTCACGTCCTGGGCTTTTGCCAGCCGTAGTTCAATCGCTAAAGTGCTCATTCCACTGCTCCAAAATCATCGCTTGTCGCTCTTCCACCAGTTGTTGAATCCGCCGGGCTTCGTGGGGACGAAAACCGCCGCTGTCTTGCAATCGTACTGGGTTAAGCCAGAACTTGGCAATTTTCCCTTCCCTTTCCACATGAACATGAGGTGGCTCATTTCGATCACCGGAGTAGAAGAAGAAACGGTATGGACCTACATAGGCTATTGTAGGGGACATAGCAAGCCGATGGCTTTTCGAGGCATCAGAAAACTGCGTATTTGGTCAGCCAACAAAGTGACTTTTGTTAGTTTACCATCATCTTTGCTTGATTGCCTAGACACAGATGTGCCCCGCCCAATGGCGCGGCGGGTCAGCCGTGCGAGGCGGGGCGCGTAGCGCACCAGCCGAAGCATCGGCTGCACCCGCTTGTTCGGCCGCCGCGAGCGCAGCGAGCAAGGCCGACAAGCGGCGAAGCCGCCGCGCCGTCCAGCCGAGCGCGAAGCGGTCGGCTGGACTTATCATTATCGAGCAAATGACCGATGAATTCGCCCCGAAAGGATAATATCATACAAATCGGAGATTATGATCCGCCAAACGAACGATTGATCGGCGAATCGGCAAAATATGCACAGGCGTTGTCTGGAGCCTGCCATCATAACTTGCCAATCTGGAGGCACACCATGGCTGACAAACCGAAAAAGCTACTCGACCAGGTGCGGGACAAACTGCGCTTGAAAAACTACAGCTACGCCACCGAAAAGACCTATGTCGGTTGGATCCGGCGCTATATTCTCTTTCATCAGAAGCGCCATCCCGCAGACATGGGCAAGGCGGAAATCGAGGCCTTTCTCACCCACCTGGCGGTCGAGGGCAACGTCGCGCCTTCCACGCAGAATCAGGCGCTGCACGCGCTGCTCTTTCTCTATCGGGATGTACTGGAGCAGCCGATCATCGGCAATGTCGAGGCGCTGCGGGCGCGCGAACGACGGCGATTGCCGACGGTGCTGACCGTGGAAGAGACGCAGCGCGTGCTCAACCACCTGGAGGGCGTCTACCATCTGATCGGGTTGCTGCTCTACGGCAGTGGGCTGCGCCTGCAGGAGTGCCTGTCGCTGCGCGTCAAGGACATCGACTTTGCCCGGCGGGAGATCACGGTTCGTAGTGGCAAGGGCGACAAGGATCGGGTGACGATGTTGCCGGAAAAAGCGCTCCCTGAGCTGGAGGCGCATCTAGTGCAGGTACGCCTCCAGTATGAACGTGACCTGGCGCGCGGCTACGGCATGGCACCGCTGCCCGATGCCCTGGCGCGCAAATACCCGAATGCACCGCGCGAATGGGCCTGGCAATTTGTCTTTCCGTCCGCCTCCCTTTCTAGAAACCCGCGCCGCGACGATGGCGCCCTCTATCGCTTTCACCTACATGAAAGCCAGGTGCAGCGAGCTGTCCACAAAGCAGCGCGCCAGGCTGACATCAACAAGCCCGTCAGCCCCCACACCTTCCGCCACTGCTTCGCCACCCATCTGCTCGAGGCCGGCTACGACATCCGCACCGTGCAGGAGCTGCTCGGCCACAAAAACGTTAAGACCACTATGATCTATACCCACGTCCTCAACCGCGGCCCCCGTGCTGTGCGCAGCCCGCTTGATCGCTGAAACAAACAACAAGACGGTACCAAATATCGAATGTGGACGTAAAATCCGTCTGGAGCCGGATACGCTGGGTAGGTTGATGGATGCCTTTGGCCTTACCCCGCCGGAGCGACGGGAGTTTCTGCTTGCGGCCAGCGGGGTGGAGCAGGAGACAGCCGCCACGCTGAGTGCAGTCCCTTGTGCCCGGCCCAGACGACCAATCTCCTGCGTTTTGTTTCCCCGATGGCCTGCTTCAGGACCGCAGGGTAGGGCTCTCCAGCACGGCCGGGTTCACCACGTCCGGCGCGCGTCCATCCCGGAAGAAGGCGATGACCCGCTCCACGGCCATGGTCTCGATGCGGGTGCGCCCTTCCACCGTCAGGGAGGCGCTGTGGGGGGTGGCCACGATGAGGGGGTGATTGCGCAGGGGCGAATCCACGGGCGGCGGCTCCGGGTCGAAGACGTCCAGCCCGGCGCCGGCCAGCTTGCCGCTCTCCAGGGCTTCTAGCAGCGCGTCGGGATCCACCAGCGGCCCCCGGGCCAGGTTGAGGAGGAAGGCGCCGTCCTTCATGCGGGCCAGCCGCTCCCGGTTGATGAGGCGGTAGGTCTCCGGCGTGGCGGGCACGTGCAGGCTCAGGAAGTCCGCCTCGGCCAGGACCGTCTCCAGGTCGGCCAGGGTGACCCCCAGCGCCGCGGCCTGCTCCGGCGTGACGAAGGGATCGGTGGCCAGCACCCGCATGTCGAAGCCGTGGCGGCAGATCTGGGCCACCCGGCGGCCGATGCGGCCCAGGCCCACCAGCCCCAGGGTCTTGCCCTGCACCTCCACCCCGATCAGGGGGCCGCTGCGGGGGCCGAACTTGCCCGCGGCCAGGTTGTCGTTGCCCTGCTTGATGCGCTTGGCCAGGTTCAGGAGCATGGCCACCGTGTGCTCCGCGGTGGACTCGGTGGGGCCGTCGGGGGTGTTGCAGACCACGATGCCGCAGACGGTGGCGTCGTCCAGGTTGATGTTGTCCACGCCGATGCCCGTGCGGGTGATGATGCGCAGGTTGGGGAGCTGTTCGAAGACGGCCCGGTCGTAGCGCAGGCCCGAGGAGGCCAGGATGGCCTGGGCCGGCCCGGCGTTGGCAAAGGGAGAGGCCGGGGGCTCCGCTGGAAAGAGCACGGCCACGTGGTCGGGCAAGAGCTTCAGCGCGTCGGAATAGGGGGGCACTTCCACCCAGAGATGAGTCAGGTCGGTGATGGGCATGGTTTCTTCCCTTTCTACTCCAGGCCGCTGGTGAAGGGGCGGCCGCCGAACTGTTCCAGCCGGTCGGCGTGGTGGCCCCGGCCCGTGGCCCGCAGCCGGGCCAGGTATTGGTGCCAGTCTTTGCTGTGTTCATTGGCGTGCAACGGGCCGCCCTCCCGGATGATGCCCCAGAAGGGGTCGCCCCGCTGGGCCCGGTACATCTGCTCCGCCACCCAGCGGTCCATGCGTTCCAGGCCGGCGCCCAGGACATCCGGCCGCTGCCCGGCCAGGTTGGTGGTCTCGTGGGGATCGGCCGCCAGGTCGAAGAGCATGTACTCGGGGAAGGCCTTCATGCCGGTGTGGTAGGTGCGGATCAGGAGCCAGTTCTCCCAGCGGACGCTCCGCTGGCAGCTCCAGGCGCCCTGGCTGATGACCAGGAAGTCCCGGCCCGTCTCCTGGGGGCCGCGCAAGTCCGGCGCGAAGCTGCGGCCGTCCCACGAAGCGGGCTGCTCGCCCCCCACCAGCTCCAGGATGGTGGCCGGCAGGTCCAGGTGGTAGTGGAGGCCCCGGCGCACCTGGCCGGCCACGGCGTCGGTGACGCCCGGCCAGCGGACGATCAGGGGCAGGCGGTTGGTGCACTGGTCGGCCGTCTGGTGGTCGCCCCAGACGTTCAGCTCTCCCTGGTTCTCCCCGTGGTCCGCGCTGATGATGATGGCCGTCTCCTCGTAGATGCCCAGGTCCTTCAGGTCCTGGATCAGCTTGCCCACGAAGTGATCGGCGTAGTGGATGCCCGTGTCGTAGCCGTCCAGGTGGGCCTTGGCGTCGTCCAATGTGCGGATGCGGCCCCGGCCCATGCGCCAGACGGGGGGCAGCTGGTCGGTGTAGCCCGGCACCTCGGTGGCGCTGTGGGGGCCGAAGCTTTCGTTCTGGGCGTCGATGAGCTCCTGGGTGATCCACTCCTCGATGGGCTCGTCGGCAAAGGGGTTGCCGTACGCCTCGGGGTGGTCGTAGGGGGTGTGGGGATCCCAGAAGTTCACATGGAGGAACCAGTTGTCGGCCTGGCCGTTGGCCTGGAGCCAGCGGCGGGCTGGTGGGTACATTTCGTCCGCGTTTTCCAGGCCGCCCTTGCCGGTGTCATAGGTCTCGGTGAAGCCGAACCAGACCTGGTAGGCTGTGTGGCGGAAGGGGAAGGGGCTGATGCTGGCGGTGTGGTAGCCGGCCCGGCGCAGCGTGGCCGCAAAGCTCTCCATGGCCATGCGGCTGCGGAAGCCCCGGCCCGGGCCCTCCAGGGGCAGGTCGGCGTATTCGCCGCCGTGGTTGACCACGCCAGTGCGGATGCCGAAGTGGCCCGTGAAGAAGGCCGTCCGGCTGGGCAGGCAGGGCGAGTCGGTGGCGTAGAAGTTTTCAAAGCGGACGCCCTCCGCGGCGATGGCGTCGATGTTGGGGGAAGTCCGCCGGTGGTAGCCGTAGCAGGATAGGTGGTCCGGCCGCAGGGAATCGATGTCGATGTAGAGGATACGCATGGGCCTTTTCCTTTCTTGGTCTGTGAAATAGCTCTACTGCAGAAACCACAGATGTCGCAGATGGGCACAGATTCAGTGGCGTGAGCATCCACGGATGCGACGCCGTCCTGTCTGGCCCGGCATCTGAGAATGCCGGCTCCGCGTCGAAGCTCTGAACGACAGGGATTTGTTTTCAGCGCTACTCTGTGGAGCCGCTCACGCGCCGGCGATGCGGGGCATGCGGGTGGGCTCCCGCTGGATCTCCGCCTGCACAAATTTCAGCAGCAGCTCGGCCTTCACGTCGGCGTAGTCCGGGTCATCCCACCGGTTGTGCAGCTCGCCCGGGTCCGTTTCCAGGTCGAAGAGCTCGCCGTAGTCGGCGTTGCGGTAGACGGTGATCTTGTAGCGGTCCGTCACCAGGGTGCGCAGGTGGACGGTGGTGGGGTTGTGGCGATTCTCCACCAGCGCGTGGTCCCGGGCTGTGGCCTGCTTGCCCTGCCAGACGGGCAGCTGGTTGACCCCCTGCATGAAGCCCGGGGCTTCGATGCCCGCGGCGGCCAGGAAGGTCTGGGGAAAGTCCACCAGGCTCTGGATGGCGTCCGAAACCTGGCCGGCGGGGATCTGTCCGGGCTGGCGCACGATCATGGGCACCCGCAGCAGGTCTTCGTAGTGGAAGGCGCCCTTGGCGATGAGGCCGTGCTGGCCCAAGAAGTGGCCGTGGTCTGTGGTGAAGACCACCAGGGTGTTCTCGGCCAGGCCGCTCTGATCCAGGTACTCCAGGATGCGGCCGATCTCCTGGTCGATGAGGCTGATCATGCCGTAGTAGGCGGCCATGCTGCGCTGCAGCTCTTCTTCGGTGTGCAGGTGGGAGTGGAAGCCGTGGAGCCCCTGGCCGCCTGGCTCCTGGTAGTCCGAAAAGTCCGGGGCTGCCTCTCGGGTGCGGGCGAAGTGGGGTGGCATGCGGTCAAATTCCCCCTCCACGTAGCGACCCGGCTTCATCTCGGCCGGGTCGTACATGCTGGCCCATGGTTCCGGCACCACGTAGGGCGGGTGGGGGTCGAAGAAGCTGGCCCAGAGGTAGAAGGGCTTGCCGGCCTGGCGGCAGCGTTCCATGTGGGCGATGGTGCGTTCGCCCACCCAGTGGCTGTGGTGGAACTCTTCCGGCAGATCCCAGGTGAGGCTGTCCCGCATGTAGTAGGGGCCGCTGTACTTGTCGTTGGGATCCCGGGGCCACTTCTGGAAATAATCCTGCCAGTTGGTGAGCCCCTTCTCCTCCATCCAGATGGCGTAGTGCTGGCCCGCGTGGGACTCGTTGGCGTGCATGCGGGCGGTTTCCACGTGGTTGAAACCGTACCACGGCCCGTGGAAGTTCCGCCAGAAGTCCAGGTCCCGCAGGAGGGGCTGGCATTCGATGGATTCGCTGCCCGGTGCGGAAGCCAGGGGTTGGAAGTGGGCCTTGCCGATGAGGATGGACTCGTAGCCGTGTTGCTGGAAGAGGTCGCCCACGGTGGGCACATCCTCGGGCAGTTTGACGCCGATGGCCCAGCAGCCGTGCCAGGCCGGGTACATGCCGGTGACCAGGGTGGCCCGGGTGGGGGAGCAGGTGGGGTTGGGACAGTAGGCCCGGGTGAAGCGGGTACCCTCCCGGGCCAGCCGATCCAGGGCCGGTGTCCGAATGGCCGGGTTCACCGTGCCCAACGTGCTGTAGTGCTGCTGGTCGGTGGTGATGAAAAGGATATTCGGCTGTGACACAAGGGGCGCCTTTCCGGTGAATCGCTGTTTGTATGGAAAGCAAACGCTGTCGCCGGGCACCGGGCCGGGCCGTCTCAGCGCCAGGTGAAGTTGCGCACTTCGCTGGGTGGGCTGGCCGCTTCCAGGGCCAGCTGTTCGCCATTGCCAGGCTTCACCCGCACCACAGAGACCTGCCAGGCGTAGCTGGCCTCTTGACCCGCGGGCGGGGCCAGCTCGATGCCCAGGCGGTAGCTGGTGGCTTTGGTCCAGATGCTGGGAATGGTCTGGGCCGCGCCGCCCGATGGGTAGATGAGCAGGACATACCACTCGTTGGGCGCCAGCAGGTCCACGCTGATCCAGCGCAGGAGGACGCTCTCGTTGCGGGGGAGCACGGCTCCGTCCGGAGGACCCAGCAGGCGCGGCTCGATGTAGATGGTATCCACGATGGCCGGCGTGAGGGTGTTGCCGCCATTGGGGCTGCCCCCGTCGGCGGACGCGGTGGGGGTGGCCGGGGAGCTGGCCAGCACTTCGGGCGGCAACTGGGGCACCGGCACGATGAGGACATCGCCGGGACGGATCACGTCGTTGGCAGCCAGGTTGTTGGCGGCCAGGATGTCCTGCACGGTGCTGCCAAACTGGTTGGCAATGGAAATAATGGTGTCGCCAGCCTGGACGGTGTATTCAAAGCGGGAGGCCACCGTGTTGGAGGAGGCGGTGCCTTCCGTGCGGGTGACCGGGATGATCAGCTCGTCGTCGGCCCGAATCAGTTCGCTGGTCAGCCCATTGGCTGCCTGGATCTCCTCCACGGTGACGCCGTAGAAGGTGGCAATGGAAAGCAGGGTTTCGCCGGGGCGCACCCGGTGGCGCACGGTGGTGGTCGTGGTGACGCCGGCTGCGGTGGGCACAGGCGTGGCCGTAGGGGGGGCCTCCGCCGAGGCGGTGGGGGTGGGCGTGTCGGTCATCAGGGGGATGTTGGTGGGCAAAATGGCCAGGCCCTGCTCCCCGCTCCCCTGTTCCGCCTGGGGCTGGCTGGCGATTTGCCACCAGAAGGCCAGCACCGCCAGGACCGCCAGCACCAAAAGCGTGTCCACCCATGAGACCCGCTGCCGCCGGCGGGGCCGGATGCGCAGGTCATGGCCACACATGAAACAGCTTTCTGCATCGCGGGCGACCCGGGTGCCACAGTTGGGGCAACGCCGTTCAGCAACCGCTGGGGATATCTGTTCTCGAGCCATTGCTGGCAATTATAGCACTGATGGGGCCTGGTCGTGAAAGCGGGTGAACGGGTGGATGAAAACAGGAAAGCGGTGTGCAGGAGGGGCTATCCTGCACACCGCCCGGTTCACCCAATGCTGGCTGGCCTGGGAGGCCGTTGCTCAGGGCTGGCCGTGCTGTTCCAACATGTAGGCGATCAGGTCGGCGATCTCCTGCTCACTCAGGGTATCCCCAAAATTTTGGGGCATGATGTTGGCAGGGTAGCCCGGCACCACAAAGGAATTGGGGTCCACGATGCTCTCGTAGAGATAGAGGGCCGGGCTCATGCCGGGCACCCGCTCGGTGGCCGTATCGCCGATGTTGTGCCAGGTCGGACCGGTCATCTGCTGGGCCGGATCCAGAGAATGGCAACCCACACAGCCGTACTGCAGGGCCAGGTCCGCGCCGTGGCTGGGGTCGGCGTTGGCCAGGGCGTCGGCAATGGCCGGCGGCAGCCCCGCGGTAATCTCTTCTGGCGAAAGGTCGGCCAGGCGTTTGGGCTCCGGCGTGGGCTGAATGACCACTTCTGAGCCTGCCTCCGCTGCGGCCAGTTTCTCGCCCAGATCAGGCGAAATGATTTCGGCGTTGGCATTCGGCGTGCAGCTGGCAACGGCCAGGCTCAAGAGGGCGAGGATGATCAAAAGCGCGATCTTGGGCGTGCGCAGCAGAGACTCCATCCGTACCTCCAAACTCCCTGGGTTCGTTCATGGTCGTGTTTGTTTCAACGCTGGGCACAGTGTAACACAGGCCGGGGCATCTCCCCAATTTCCCCCTCTGTCTGCGGAATAATTCACAAAATGACTTTGCCCCGCAACCACAGATTTTACAGATGAACCTGGATGCCGCCCTGCGCGAGGGTTGCCCTGGGCGGAGGGAGCATCCTCCTCGGTCTTTGTCGGGATATTTCCGCCAGGCTATGTCAGTGCGACCTATCGGCGGGCCTGTGATACAATGGGCCCATTGAGCTGGCTGATCAACCCTGTGATCCTGATGATCAATAAACATTCCTGAAGCGCCCCTGTGCCTGCCATGAACGCCTACGTCGCCCTCTTGCGCCACAACACCAACTATCGCTTTCTCTGGCTGGCCCGGGTGATTAGCAACCTGGGCGATTGGTTCAATCTGCTGGCCTCGGCCGCCCTGATTACGGCCCTCAGCGATGCAGGAACCGCCATCAGCTACCTGTTCCTGGCCCGTTTCCTGCCCGTCTTTTTCATGAGCCCGGTGGCCGGTGTGTTGGCCGACCGCTACGATCGACGCCTGTTGATGATCCTGGCGGATCTGCTGCGGGCCGTCACCGTCCTGGGCTTCCTGTTCATCCGCAGCCCGGACCAGCTCTGGCTGCTCTACCTGTTGACCACGGTGCAGTTTGTGCTCAGCTCCCTCTACACGCCGGCCCATTCGGCCCTGTTGCCCAACATCGTGGCGCCGGACGAGCTGGTCACCGCCAACGCGCTGGACAGCTTCACCTGGAGCAGTATGCTGGCCATTGGTTCCCTGTTGGGTGGGCTGGCGGCCGCCTTTTTGGGCGTACAGGCCGCCTTCGTTTTGGACGCCCTGACCTTCCTGCTGTCGGCCTGGTTCGTGGCCAGGATGACGCGGATGCCTGTCTCCCGGGAGGTTGAAGCAGGCCGGGCTGGCTACCGGGATTTCTGGGATGGCCTGGGCTATCTGCGGGTACGGCCGTTCATCCTGGGGCTGAGCCTGGTCAAGGCGGCTGGCGCCCTGGTCTGGGGGGCGATCAATGTGTTGGAGCTGCCCCTGGCCCACGAGCTCTTTCCCCTGGCAGGGGATGGCGCGCTGACCCTGGGGCTCATCTACGCGGTGACAGGGATTGGCACAGGTGTGGGGCCCCTGGTGCTCCGGGCCTGGCTGGGCGATAGCCAACGGGCGGGGCTGTGGGCCATCAGCATGAGCTTCGGCCTGCTGACCCTGGGCGTCCTGGGCATTGGCCTGGCGCCTTCCCTGGGCTGGGTGCTGGGGGCTACCTTGCTGCGGGCTTTGGGCAGCGGAGCCTTGTGGGTCTTTTCCAGCGCCCTGTTACAATATCTGGTGGAAGATCGCTTCCGGGGGCGTGTCTTCGCCTTTGAATTCGCCGTCCTGACCCTGACCCAGTCCATCTCGACCCTGTGGGCCGGTTATGCCCAGGATCGCCTGGGGCTGTCGGTGCAGGCCGTCTTCCAGGTGATGGCCGGGTTGGCTGCGTTGCTGGGAGGTGGCTGGTTGCTCTTCCAGTGGCGGCGCGCCCCTCAGACCTCGGGCAGAAGCGCTTAGCCTGCGTCCGTCACCGTCGGTCCGGTCTCCTGGCCGGACGTGGATGCCCGGGGCCTGCGCTGCTGTCACGCAAGGATGCGTGACCTGCGTGTGATGTATCGTAGGTCCGGTCTCCTGGCCGGACGTGGATGCCTGGGGCCTGCGCCGCTGTCACGCAAGGATGCGTGACCTGCGCGTGATGTATCGTAGGTCCGGTCTCCTGGCCGGACAGGGGTGCCTGGGACCTGCACATGCCGACCCAAATGGGACCGCATCACATCGGAGGATGCTCCCTCCGCCAATGGCAATCGTCAAGGACTGAGTTTGTTCGGAATGAGTTTCGTCGGAAAAAGAGAGGTCGTGTCTGTGTTTTGTCTGCTGCATCGGATGCGTGCGAAAGTCGTCGGGCTGGTGAGTTTGGGGTGGGCACTCCTGTTGGCGGCAGGACTCCTGGTCGGTTGTGGCGACTTGGGCAATTCCTCACCCGCCAACGGCGCTTCCTCGGCCACATCGCCCGTGGTGGCGACGAATGGCGCCAATTCAAGCGCGGCCCCACCCGCCCCAACTGTCTCCGCCACGCTGTCCATCTCTCGCCTGCGGGTCACCCAACTACTCAGCGACACCCTGGTGGTGGCCATGAGCGAAGATGCCATCTCCCTGGATCCGGCCCGGGCCACCGGGCGCACAGCCGCCCTGATTCACAAGGCCACCTACCAGACCCTGGTCACGTGGTCCGGCAGTCCATCCGACCCGCCTACGCGCCTCCTGGCCGAATCCTGGGAAGTCTCCCCGGACGGCTTGACATACACCTTCCAGCTGGATGCCCGGGCCACCTTCGCCAGTGGCAATCCCGTCACGGGGGCGGATGTGGTCTTCTCCTTCAACCGCCTGCGGAATGGGGATGGAGTTCCCGCGGCCCTGGCGGCCAACCTGGCCGAGGTGACGACGCCAGACCCGGCCACCGTGGTGTTGACCCTGGCGGCACCTGATCCGGACTTCCTCTTTAAACTGGCCGCCGCCCCATTCAGCGTTTTGGATCGGGCCACCATCCTCGCCCAGGTGGGGGGCACGGTGGATGGCCAGGCCAGTCAGATTGCCGCCTGGCTGAACAGCCATTCCGCCGGCAGTGGTCCATACCAGCTGGAGCGGTGGACCCCCGGCATCGGCGCGGTGTTGGTGCGCAATGAGGCCTACTGGAGAGACTCTCCGGCCCTGTCCCGCGTCGTCATCCGGCATGTGCCCTATGCCGCGGCCCAGGCCCTCCAGCTGGCTGCCGGGGATGTGGATCTGGCCCTGGATCTGCGGGCGGATCAGGTGGAGCCCGTGCGCAACAACCCGGACGTCTCCATCCTCACCGGCGTGGGGCAGGGGACGCTCTTGCTGGCTGCCAGCACGGATCCAGAACTGGCCGGTCCCCTGGCAGATCCGGCGGTGGTCCGGGCCATGCGCCACGGCGTGGACTACGCCGGCATCCGGCAGCTGGTGGGGACGCGCTCCGTGCCCATGGTCTCCATCCTGCCCGTGGGCCATCCGGACGCCCTGGGGGTGGACCAGGCCCCCATCTACGATCCAGAGCTGGCCCGCAACATCCTGCTGGAGGCGGGCTACCAGGAGCCCATCAGCGCCACCCTGAGCTACCCCGACGTGACCCTGGCCGGCGTCCCTTTTGGAGCGGTGGCCCGCAAGGTGCAGAGCGATCTTAACACGGCGGGCTTTCGGCTGAGCCTTTCGCCCCAGCCGGTGCCGGCTGCCTTTTCGGCCTGGTACAGCGGCCAGGTCACTCTGGGGCTCTGGTACTGGCGGCCGGCCTACGGCGCCCCTTCGGCCTACCTGGCCTTCCTGCCCGGCGGCACCATGGCCCGCGCCCTGCACTGGACCGACGAGACGGCCGACGAAACCATTCTGACGATTCGAGATGGGCTCCTCCAGAGTACCGAGGGGGCAGCGCGACGGGAGGCATGGGCGTCGGCCCAGCGGTATCTGCTGGAGCAGGGGCCCTACGTGCCGCTGGTTCAGCCCGGCGTGCAGATCGGGCTCAACAGCCAGGTGCAGGGGATCCGCTATCACCCCCAGTGGTGGGTGGATGTGGCCGCGGCGGCCAAGCCCGGGCCCCAGTGAAGCCCGGCCCACCGTTTTGTCAACCCGAAGCCACTGCGAGAACGCCGTGGAATTTTGGGTTCATTTGTGACTCTACTGCAGAAAGGTCAAATTTGGACGCTGGCCCACGCAGATGAACGCTGATTTGGGTGATTCTCTCCTGCGTTTCTTTGCGCCCTTGCGTTCAAAAATGCCCTTTTGGCAGGGGAGCCATTCCATGTAAACCATGCCGTGAGCAGCACGCACTGGGCATTATCTTCATCTTCGTCCCCGTATTCGTCCCGGCCATCAGGGCCGCGACTGGAAAGGAGCTCCCCATGACCGCGCGTCTTTCGGTTTCCACCTGGAGCCTGCATCGGACATTGGGCCGGCCTACGCCCTACGGCCCGGGCGATGCAGGGCCCCGGCCCATTTTGTCCGATGGCCGTTCCCTGGCCCTGTTGGAATTGCCAGCTCGCCTGGCGGAATTCGGCATCCACACCCTGGAGATCTGCCACTTTCATCTGCCCAGCCTGGAGCCGGCCTATCTGGACCGGCTGCGTCAGGCGCTGGAAGCCGCTGAGATTGAGCTCTTCTCCCTGCTCATCGACGCCGGCGACCTGAGCGATCCCATCTGCCAGGAGCAACACATGGCCTGGATGGCCGGCTGGATCGATGTGGCGAGTCGGCTGGGGGCCCGCTGTGCCCGGGTGAGCGCTGGCAAGGCCGCCCCCAGCCCCGAAACCCTGGAGTTGAGCCGGCAGGCGTTGCAGCGGCTGGCCCTCTATGCCCGCTCTCGCCAGATCCGCCTCATGACCGAGAATTGGCATGCCCTGCTCTCCACCCCGACCGCCGTGCTCCATCTGTTGGAAGCCCTGGATGGGGAGCTCGGGCTCTGTCTGGATTTTGGCAACTGGCGCGGCGACCACAAGTACGCCGATCTGGCGGCCATTGCGCCCCGGGCAGAATCCTGTCACGCCAAATGCCACTTTTCCGGACCCGGGGAAATGGACCGGGAAGATTTCGTGCGCTGCCTGGACATCACCCGGGCCGCGGGTTTCCAGGGGCCATACACCCTCATCTACGATGGGCCGGACGATGACGAATGGGCCGGGCTGGAACAGGAGCGCGCTGTCGTCGCGCCGTATCTCACGGCCTGATGGAAAGCGACGGGGTCCGCGCCAAGGGCATCCATTCCCATAGGGGCGGGGCTTGCCCCGCCTGGTGACGCCAGGACCTGGGGATGCGTTCCCGGAGAGCCGGCCACCCATGGCGGGCCGGAGACCCGCCCTACGTTCCTGTTGCACCCAATCCGCGCGGAAGGCCGCCTGTCGTAGATGCGGTCTCTGGCCGCACGGTTTTGCCACACCCAGGCGGGTGAAGGCATGGCGACGGCCGCGCGGACCGGTAGGGGCAAATCATGATTCGTCCTTGCGACGGGGCACCCGTTCCCGAGGGGCGGGGCTTGCCCCGCCCGGTGATGTTATTTGAAAAAAGTAATAGAAGGTAGAAAGCAGAGGGACAGAACCATGCCACAACTGACCGGTATCATTCCGCCCATGGTGACGCCGTTTCGGCCCGATGAAGCGGTGGACGAGGAGGCCCTCCGGGCGGACGTCAACTATCTGGTGGAGCAGGCCCATGTCCACGGCCTGGTGGTGGGCGGCAGCACCGGCGAGGGCCATACCCTCTCCACGGACGAACTGCGGACGGTTGTCGGGACGGCTGTGGAGGCCGCGGCAGGACGAGTGCCGGTTATCGCCGGCGTCATCGTGGACAGCACCCGCCAGGCGGTGGAACGGGCCCGGGCCCTGGCTGACCTGGGCGCGGTCGCCCTCCAGGTGACCCCGGTGCACTACCTCTTCCCACCCGACGACGACGGCATGTTGCGCCACTTCAGCGCCATTGCCGACGCCAGCGGCCTGCCCGTCCTCATCTACAATGTGGTCCCGTGGTCCTACTGCTCCCCCGCCCTGCTGACCCGGATCATCACCGAGGTGGATGGCGTCATCGGCGTGAAGCAGAGCGCGGGGGATATGAAGCTGCTGGCCGACCTCCTCCTCTTGCTGGATGGGCGGGGGCTGGTCCACTCGGCCGTGGATGCCCTGCTCTACCCCTCGTTCATGCTGGGGGCGGACGGCGCCATCGCCGCGCTGCTCACCGCGGCACCCACCCTGTGCGTGCAGCTCTGGGATGCAGTGCGCCAGGGGGACCATGCCACCGCTCTGGATCTGCACCGCAGGCTGCTGACCGTGTGGAATGCCCTGGAAGGCCCCAACCTGCCGGCCAACGTCAAGACAGCCATGGCGCTCCAGGGGCGGGACGGCGGCGCGGTGCGGGCGCCCATGGCGGCCAGCTCCCCGTCCCAGACGGAGGCGATCCGCCGTGCCCTGACAGCCGCCGGGCTGATCGGCTGACGGTGGCCGGTTTCCAGGCACCCTGCTGAACCATCATGGCACGCCGTTCTGAGTGGACCTGGGCCGCAGCCCTCTTCGCTGCGGCCTTTGCCCTCTACTGGGGGACGGCCCTGCTGGCGGGCAGCACCCATTCCCCCGACGTGGCCTATTTCGACCATCTGGCCGCAGCCTTCCTGGAGGGCCGTCTCTACCTGCCCCATCCTCCTGCCGTCCACGATCTCACGCCCTACCAGGGGCGGTGGTATGTGCCTTTCCCGCCCCTGCCCGCGCTCTTGCTGTTGCCGTGGGTGGCCTGGCGGGGGGTGGCCGGCACCAGCACCGTCCTATTTTCGTCTCTGATGGGTGCGGCCAACGTGGCGCTGGTCTACCTGCTGTTGACCGGCCTGTCCGCCCGGGGATGGAGCCGGCTGGGGCTGAGGGACAACCTGTGGCTCACGGTGCTCTTCGGCCTGGGCAGCGTCCACTGGTACATGGCGCCCATCGGCTCCGTCTGGTTCGTGGCCCAGATTTGCACTGTGACCTTCGTGGCCCTGGCCGTGTGGCTGGCCGTGACCACCAACTCCCCCTGGGCGGCCGGCACGGCCCTGGCCATGGCCATGCTCGCCCGGCCCAACGTGGCCTTCACCTGGGTGCTGTTGGTGGGCATCGCCGCCCAACAGCTGGGCGAGGGTTGGCGTACTCGTCCGGGCGTGGGTCGCCTGGTGGGGTGGGGGGTGGCGGCCGGGCTGCCCATGGCCATCGCGGTGGGCGGCCTGTTGGGGTACAATCTGGCCCGGTTTGGTTCCCCGTGGGATTTCGGCTACGCCACGGAAAACGTGGCCGAGCGGCTGGCGCCGGATCTGCACACCTACGGCCAGTTCAACCTGCGCTACCTGGGGCGCAACTTTTGGGCCATGTGGCTGGCCCTGCCCGAGTGGAGCTGGCGTCACAACCTGCCCCTGCCCAATCCCGAAGGCATGAGCCTCCTGTTGACGACCCCGGCCCTGGTCTACCTGGCGCGGGCACGCTCCCGGACGCCGCTGGTGCTGGGGGCGTGGGGCGCCTTCCTGTTGCTGATGGTGCCCCTGCTCCTCTACTACAACACGGGTTGGTACCAGTTCGGCTACCGCTTCAGCCTGGATTTCATGGTGCCGGTGATGGTCCTGCTGGCTGTGGCCGCCGGTGAGCGGGTTTCGCCGTGGATGCGCGGCCTGATCCTGGCCGGCGTGCTGGTCAACCTGGCCGGCGTGCTCTGGTGGTTTTTCCGCTAGGGGACCGGCTGGGCGGATGGTGCCTTCTTCTGCAGGCACTGGCGCAGGGCCTCCGCGTCGCTGCTGCGGGTGAAGGCGGTGATGCGGTCTCCGGGCTGGAAGACGTTGTGGCCGTGGGGGATGAGCATCTTTCCCTGGCGGCGGATGGAGACCAGGATGCACTCCCGGGGCAGGCTGGCCGCCACCTCCTGGACCGTCTTGCCCACCACCGGGCTGTCGGCGTCCAGGGTGATGTCCACGAACTCGGTGCCGTCGATGTTGCGCAGCTGCATCCGTTTGGCCCGATGCTGGAGCTCGGCCCGGCGGGCCAGGGCCAGGTTGTAGGCCCGGATGATGTCCGACCGGCGGATCAGCCCCACCAGCCGGTCCGGATCGCGGGGATCCACCACGGGCAGGCGGCCCAGGCCCCGGGTGCCCATGCGGGCCAGGGCTTCGCCGATGCTCTCGTCCGGCGTGGCCACCAACAACTGGGCCCGGGGTACGCCGATCTCGGCCACGGTGGTGCGGCGGGGACGGTTGTCGGCAATGGCCTGCTCCAGGTCGGTGATGGTGACGATGCCCCACAGCTTCCCGTTCTCGTCCAATACCGGGTAGCCATGGTTGCGGGTGCGGCTGAACATGTCCGACAGCTCGGTCAGGGTCATGTCCTTGGGCACGGTGTTCACCTCCTGGCTCATCACCTCGCCCACCGTCACGTTCTGGAGGATGTCTACATCGCGTCCCCGCTGCAGGCTGATTCCCCGCAGCTTCAGCTTGAGGGTGTAGATGGACTCGCTGAAGAGGTGCTCGGCCAGGAGGGTGGCCAGCACGGTGGTCATCATCAGGGGGAAGATGAGTTTGTAGTCCCCCGACATTTCAAAGACGATGAGGACGGCCGTGATGGGCGCCCGGGCCGCGGCCGCGAAAACGGCCGCCATGCCCACGATGGCGTAGGCGCCGGGGTTGGCTGCCACCTGGGGCCAGAGGCTGTTGGCCGTGTTGCCCACCATGCCGCCCAGGATGGCCCCCATGAAGAGGCTGGGCGCGAAGACGCCGCCGGAGTTGCCCGAGCCCAGGGTCCAGCAAGTGGCCAGGAGCTTGAGCACCAGCAGGGCCGCCAGCAGCCCCAGGCTCATGTTAAAGTTCTCGGCGATGGTCTCCCCGATGAGCTCCAGGCCAGGGCCCAGAACCTGGCGGCCCGGCAAGAGCAGCGCGGTCAGCCCGGTGAGCGCCAGCCCCACCGAAGTCTTCACCGGCAAGGGGGCCTGCCATCGGTCGAAGAACGCCTCGGTCCGATACAGCAGGCGGATGAAGGCCACCGCCACCAGGGCCGCCAGGATGCCCAACAGGACGTAGATGGGCAGTTCCAGGACGTGGTTCATGGGGTAGGCGGGGACCAGGAAGGCCGGCCGGTCGCCCAGGAAGTGTCGGCTGATGATGCCGGCGGACACGGCGCTGATCACCACCGCGCCGAAGTAGTGAACGGTGAAGCTGCCCAGGATGACTTCCATGGCAAAGATGGTGCCGGCGATGGGCGCGTTGAAGGTGGCCGCGATGCCCGCCGCGGAGCCACAGGCCACCAGGGTACGGACCCGGTCGTCGGAGAAGCGCAGGAGCTGGCCCACCGTGGAGCCCAGGGCCGCGCCCACCTGCACGATGGGGCCCTCCCGGCCGGCGGAACCGCCTGCACCGATGGTCAGGGACGAAGCCAGCACCTTCACAATCGCGACTGGAGGGCGGATACGTCCACCCCGCATGGCGATGGCTTCCATCACTTCCGGCACGCCGTGCCCCTTGGCTTCTCGGGCCCAGCGGTCGATCATGAAGCCCACGATGGCGCCGGCCACGGCCATGAAGCCCAGGATCCCCACCACATCGCCCACCTGCCCCCGGGTCCAGCGGGCTAGCTGGCCGATCTGACCCAGGAGCCAGATGAAGAGCACCGCGCCCAGGCCGGTGCCGGCCCCGACCAGCACCGCCGTGCTGCTGACGATGACATCCTCGGGCACGCGCCAGCGTTCCAGCAGCGTGCTGATGGCGAATCGGATCCGTTCGATTTGATTCCGGTCCGGCCGTGGGGTGGCCACGGCGGAAGCCTGAACTCGTTTGTCCTGTACCATGAAAGCTGAACCTGGTCTCTATTTTTGGGCAGCATGTGGGCACCAGCAGGCTGTCTGTCACACTGGCGCTGCAACAATGGCCCATGGCCCGGCACTGGCTGCCGGGGGTAGCAGAGCCCGGCGTAAATCGGCCAGGGAATTCGGACGTGGTGCGTGGTGCGTGTACCAGTTTATACTACCTCTGGTGGAAGCCATTGGCGAATTTCTGCCGGGATTTACTAGGGGAAACGCCGGCGGGCCTGTTCCAGTTCGATGGCTTTGGCCGTAAAGCGGTAGAGCTTGGCCGGCCGATGATCCCCTTCCCGCAGGTTGCCTGTCTCCTCCAGCACGTCAGCCGCCAGCATCTTGCGCCGGAAGTTGCGTTTGTCCAGGGGTTCGTTCAACACGGTCTCGTAGACCTTCTGCAGCTCGGACAGGGTGAACTCCTCCGGGAGCAGGAGAAAGCCCAGCGCGGTCCATTCCAGTTTCCAGCGCAGCCGCTGCACGGCATACTCGATGATGCGCCGATGGTCGAAGGCCAGGGGGGGCAGGTTGTAGACGCTCCACCAGCGGGCCTCCCGCGCGTCCGACTGACCCCGCACCTGGAGGCGGGCAGCCTGGTCGGCGCTGAGGAGGGCGAAATAGGCCACGGTGATGACCCGGGTGCGGGGATCCCGGTCCGGCTGGCCGAAGGTGTAGAGCTGCTCCAGGTAGACGTCGGTGATGTTGGTCTCTTCCCGCAGCTCCCGGAGGGCGGCCGCCTCCAGGTCTTCATCCATCTCCACAAAGCCGCCGGGCAGGGCCCACATGTGCTCGAACGGAGGATGGTTGCGCTGGATCAACAGGACCTGGAGCTGGTTGTCTTTGAAGGTGAACAGAATGATGTCCACCGTGACGGCAGGACGGGGAAATTCGTAACAGTAGGGCCGGGGACGTTCCGTACCAGTCGTCGATGTCACCTTCTGCCTCAAGGAGCTGTCAATGGCCAAAAATTCGACGGGAAAATCCGACTTTGTTATGGTAAACAGGCCCGCGCCATTTGTCAAACAGGGAGCGGCGGGCGGGTACGTCTTGGGTCAGGCCATCAGGCCTGGTGGCCCAGCCGCAGGGCCTCGAACAGGCGACGGTAGAAGGCCGATGAGATGATGAGCACCTCCAGCACCACCATGACGCCGGCGAAGGTGAGGGCCATGGGCAGGATCTGCTCGTCTGCAATCACCGGCAGCAGGGGGGGCAGGGGTGTACCTGGCCCGCTGCTGGAGACCCGGAAGAGGGGGACGAAGAGCTGGGCCGCCAGCCGCCCACAGAAAACCCCCGCCGCCGCGCCGTACAGGGTCAGCACGGCATACTCCATCACCACCTGGGCTACGATTTGAATCCGCCGCAGGCCCACGGCCCGCAGAACGGAAAACTGGAAGAGGCGTTCGTGGAGGGAGGCGTAGCTGTAGGTCAACAACCCCAGGGCCGCCATGGCAGCTGCCGCCAGAAAGCTCACCGTCAGGGTGCCAAAGACGCCCACCCGCTCCATCTGGGCCTGCTCCTCGGCCAGGATGGCCTGGGTGTCCTGCACGTTCACCGCCTCGATGCCGGTGGTGGGGATGGCTTCCCGGACGGCCTGCCCGTTGACGCCCGGTGCCAGGCGCAACCAGATGTTGTGGGGCATGCCCACGCCGAAGAAGGAGAAGATGTACTCCAGGTTCCCCACCACCGTCACCGTGTCCTCGTAGACCGTGGGGAAGTATTCGTAGGTCCCCACCACCGTGAACTGGGTGTTGACGCTGGCGCCGAAATCCGGGATCACCAGGATGCTCACCTTGTCGCCGATCTGGAGGGTGTTCTCTTCCAGGAAGCGTTGGGAGACCAGGATGCCGTCCGGCACCAGGGCCAAGCGGTTCATCAGGCTGCCCAGGGATTCCCGGGCGAAATCGTTGCGGAACCAGGCCACCTGGGGAAACTTGACCCGGTCCAGGCCCAGGAAGCGGGCCTCGATGCCGCCGCTGCGGGTAGCCAGGCGAATCTCGGCCGGGTAATCGCCCACCCGGGTGGCCGCCACCACCCCTGGCAGCGCGGCGAACTCATCGTCCGGAGGAATCCAGTCTGCGCCGCCGCCCGGCGTGGCCGAGATGGCCTCACTCTCCAGGTACGGCGTGAAGGTCAGGTCCGCGCCCACCCGGTAGTAGACCCGGTCCACCAGCCACTGGTCCATGCTGGCGGCCATGGAGAGGGTATAGACCCCCAGGGCCAGGGAGACGATCACCAACAGGAGGGGGTTGATGTAGTTCTGGCTCTGGCGGCCCAGTTGCCGCAGGGCCAGGTAGCCGGTGAACGAGGGCAGGAAGGCAGCCGCCCGATCCAACAGGGCCATGAAGAGGGGGAAGAGGCGCATCACCAACAGGGACAGGACCACGATAAACAGGGCCGGCACCAGGATCAGGAGGGGATCCTGGTAGAGATCCTCCGGGCGGTCCTGGATCAGGGCGCCCAGAGAGCCCCGGTTCAACAGTTGCTGGTAGGCGTACAGGGTGGGCAGGATCAGCAGCAGATCCAGGAAATTGCGATACCAGAAGGGGCCCCGGGATGGCCGCGCATGCTCCCGCTGTTGGGAGACCACTGTTTCCTTGCTGGCCGCGGCCACCGTCCACAGCTTGGCCACCAGGACCACGCCCAGGGTGGCCAGGGTCAAGGGCAGGTTGAGGCCGTGGAGGGAGACGGGCAGAGGCGGCCGTGGGCTAAAGGAGAGGAAGCTTTCCGCGTATCCCATGAGCCGGGCCACCAACACCCCGAACAGCAGGCCCAGGGGGCAGCCGATGAGAAACAGGAGGCTCCCCTCGATCAGGGTGTAGTTGAGGATGCTCAGCCTGGGAATGCCCCGGCTGAGGAGGATGGCCGTCTCCCGCCGCTGCCAGTAGGCGATAACGGCCGAAGTCAACACCAGAAAATAGATGAGAAAGCCCAGCGCGGGCACGTTGAAACCCAGCAGCAGGGTGGTCAGGGCCGTCTGCCGGCCGACAAACTTCTCCAGGGAGACGGTGGGCGCAGTCAGCCGGGCGTCGGGCAGGTATTTCTGGATGATGATGGCCGCCCGCTCAAAGCCCTCCTTGTACTGGCGGGCCTGGGCCGGCTGGGCCCGGTGTTCATCCAACACCACGTGCCAGGTGGCCGTGCGCACCTTGACCGCCAGGTAGGGCTCCACGTGGCTGATGTAGTCGTTGCGGCGGACCAGGAGCTTGGTGCGCAGGGTCTGGTCCGGGTCGTTGGTCCAGTAGGCATCCTTGGGGTCCAGGGATTGCCAGAAGCCCCGGACCACGATGGGCAGGTTGCCTTCGGCGCTGCTGGCATGAAGTTCGAAGGGGTCATCTAGCTGGACGCCCAGGCGCTCGGCCAGGCTCTGGTGCATCCAGACCTCCAGCCGCGGGCCGGAGGCGCCGTCGTCCAGGGGCGCGCCCTCCACGGCAATGTGATCCTGGACATCCTGGAGGTAGATGACGCTGACATCCTCCAGGGCCCGGCTGCCGGCGTACTGGCTATCCGCCGGCGGGCGCAGCTCCATGACGCCGCTGTCGGCCAGCAGGGTCATCCGGGCCACCGGCAGACCCACTTCGCCTGCGAGGGTATCGCCCACGTGGCCGCCCAGGGTTTCGGCCCGTTCCAGGGTGAGGGGGACGCTGGTGCTGGAGGCGGCGAAGACCCGCGCGGAGAAGGGTGGGCGTTGGGTGATGCGGCTGTACTCGTCCAGCTCCCGGCGCATCATCACCGTGTCCACTGCCTGGGCGAAGAAGGCGGCGCTGGTCACCAGGCCCACAGCCAGGATCACACCGATGAGGGCCAGCAAGCTCAGGCCGGAATAGTAGCGCAGGCGAAAGACGGCCAGCTCGGCCAGGCCCAGGAGTCGGTGTATCGGCCGCAGGAGGCGCGATGACTGGCCGAAGGAGCGCCAGTGGTCGAGCCGTTCCTGGAACGACGGTGAGGAAGCAGACGGAGGAGCGCTGGTGGTCGAACTCATGAATCCATGTCCCCAAGATTTGGCCAATATTTCGAGCGTTTGACAGGCTGGGATGTTCTATTCTATACTCAACTTACCTGTTCAACAACTTCTCACCCAAATTCATTTTGAAGCCCTGCACTCATTTTCCGGTCATCATCGGTTCACTTGCCTGGATGGTAGGGGCGTACTTCTATCATGAGAAGCGCCTGGACAGTTGAAGAGCAGGGACAGCCTGTATTCAACCGATATGCTGTGCCTCTCATCTGGCCGGTTCTGGTGCATCAGTATATCGTTGACATTTGACAATCGGCAACTTCTGCCGCAACATAGAGAGGCAACTGGATTGCCCGACCGCGCCCCCCAGCGCGGTAGTGGACTGCCCACCCAATGTTTGGCTCTAGCTGTACCTGACCGAAACCGAAAATGACTCCCCGGATTCTGGCTCGAACCGGTGACTTCCGGGGGGCACGGCGGGGTCAGCCCGTGGCAGGGCCAGATGTTTCATTACCAAATCTACCCAATGTTGTAGACTCAGGAGGTCAATCCATGACGAAGCAAGCGTCCGAGAAGCGGACCGAGAAGTCGCGCACCGACATGAACCGTCGGGACTTTCTGCGCTTGAGTGGTCTGGCCACGGCTGGCGTGATTGCGGCAGCCTGTGGCGGTGGGCAGACGGCTGCCCCGGCCGCGGCCCCCAGCGGGGGTGAGGCAGCCGGGGGGGCCGCGGCGCCGGCCGAGGGCGCTGCCCAAAGGCTCAAAGATGTTCCTCGAGAGCGGACTTTGATAGTAATGTGGGCTGGCACTGATGGCCAATTTACCGATGTTGGTTTGGCGAATGGTTATGCGACTGGAAGTAAGAATGGGCATCGGGCCGTACTAGGTGCATTTGAACCTCTTTTTTACTATTCAGCCTTCGCTGATGAAGTGATTCCGTGGTTGGCAACCGACGCTCAGTATAATGACGATTATACTGAGTTAACTGTCAAGATTCGCGAAGGTGTCGAATGGAGTGATGGTACGCCGTTTACTGCTAATGATGTGGCCTTTACACTCCAGATGTTGAAGGATAATGAGCCGTTTTTGCGTGATTCAACAGCGATCAAGGCATGGGTTGAATCCACGGAGGTAGTAGATGATCTTACTGTAGTCATCAAATTTTATGAACCACGTCCACGGTTCTTGTTTGATAAGCTATACGGCAAATTCGACACCGGCATCTGGTGGGTCCCTGCCCACATCTTTAAAGATGTCGATGAGATCCAAGGCTTTGGGTTTTACGACTTAGAAAAGGGGTGGCCGGTCGTTACAGGTCCTTATAATGTTGTGGACTGGACTCCTCAACAACAGACTATGGATCGGAGGGACGACTGGTGGGCTGCCAAAATTGGTTTTGCTGAGCTCCCGGAGATTGAGCGCATCATTGTCATACCGTGGACTAGCGAAGAACGGGCTTCTCAGCTTATGATTTTGAACGAGATTGATTCAAGTTTGGATTTGCGAGCAACGACAATTTCCCAGGTTGTAGCTCAAAATCCGGCAGTGATCACGCATACGGGACGAGAATTGCCGTATGGGTATATTGACTGGTGGCCAACTTCCTTCTGGTTCAATTGTGATGAGCCGCCCTTTAATGATCCGAATGTTCGGTGGGCTGTGAGCTACACTATTGATCGACAGCAGATGTTAGATGTGGCTCTGGAAGGATCCGGGATCCTCACAGAGCTACCGTTTCCATATTATCCTCCTTTGATGCCCTATATCGAGGCCACCAAGCCCTTACTCGAGCAGTATCCGACGAATGAGCACAACTTGGATAAAGCTGCAGAACGAATGCGGGCGGCAGGCTACGAAAAGGATTCTGAGGGCTTCTGGGTCAAAGATGGCCAGCGAGTTGAAGCTTCTATTGTTGGTGGTGCCATTTTTAACGACATTGGACCAGTTTTAGCTGAGCAACTTCGTCGCGGTGGCTTCGAAGCTGAATACATAACTCCTGCAGATGCTGGCACACGTCGTTCAGATGGTACCGCTAAGATCAGCCTCTTTGGTCATGGCGGCAGTATTGCGGATCCCTTTGATACTCTAGATATGTACACTAGTAAATACTATCGGCCGACCGGTGAACCAGCACAATTTTTCTCGCGATACCGCAATCCTGAATATGATGCTATCTTGGAGGAGATGGCGTCTATGAGGCCCGATCCCGACGATCCGCAATATATGGATCTGTATTTGGCGGCCATCGAAATCTACCTTCGTGATCTCATTGACTGCCCCATTCAGCAATGGCTCCATCGGATCCCTATGAATACTACCTATTGGACCAACTGGCCGACCCAAGACAATAACTATGTTAACGGGGCGTTCTGGCATCAAACAGTTGGTCTGATACTCCATAACCTGAAGGCTACGCAGGCCTAAGTTGAAGTCCTCAACTGTGATTTCCCTCTTGTGGCATAGGGTTCCCCCTATGCCACAAGAGGGAAGCTCAATTGTTCGAATGAGTCGGCTAATTTGTTAAAAACCTTGAGAACATTGGTTAGACACCTGACAATATTGAGCAAACTACAATGAGATACTCATGGTCTTTTGTACTTAGAAGGTTTGGGCAACTGCTTCTTGTGGTTTGGGCAGCGGCAACGTTAAATTTCTTCATTCCTAAGTTAACTCCCCGCAATCCACTTCGTGAAAAATTGTTAGCGGAGGCAACCCGTAGTGGTTATATTGCACCTGGTTTTGAAGAGATGGTGCAAGCTTACGAGACTAAGTTTGGGTTAGATCGTCCATTATGGCAACAATATCTTACTTATTTAGGGGATGTTGTACGGGGTGACTTAGGCTATTCCATCGCCAATTACCCCAAAACTGTTTGGGAGCTTATTCTTGAAGGATTACCCTGGACAATAGGATTACTGTTAACTACTACTTTGCTAGCCTTTCTAATCGGCTCCTTGCTAGGAGCTTTAATGGCATGGCCCAAAGCATCCCATTGGTTTAGATATATTTTGCCCTCTTTACTGATCTTCGGAGCCATTCCGGCGTACGTTATTGCACTTACCTTGATTTACTTTGTTGCATTTCGCTGGAAGCTAGTTCCACTGGGCGGAGGCTATAGTATTGGCTCGACCCCAAGTTTGACAATGTCATTCATTCTTGATGTTTTGCACCATTCAATTCTACCAGCACTGGCTTTAGTATTAGCTGGGGCAGGTGGATGGGCTATAGGTATGCGTGGGATGATGGTAACAGTCCAAGGAGAAGATTATATGACTTTTGCAGAAGCTAAAGGGTTAAAAGAGTGGCGATTGTTTTTGAAATATGGTGTGCGTAATGCTTTATTACCTCAAGTAACAAGTCTTGCACTTGCCCTTAGCTTTATCGTGTCCGGTTCCGTCCTGGTGGAGTTAGTGATGGGATATCCGGGTTTAGGGACGTTATTAGCCCGTTCTATTAACCAGCTCGATTACTTTATGATTTATGGCATAGTCTTTGTGATCGTGGTTGCTATTGCTGTGACGATGTTTATCATGGATATGATTTATCCTCTGTTAGATCCACGCATCTCATACGAGCGGCATTGAGTTAGTTGGAGCTCATGTCACTAACTCGAACTTCCGTTTCTCCTGCATCAAGCCAGTATATCTCTATCTGTGTACTTTTTGTTTCCACATATAAAGCAACTTGCTCAGGCAGAGCGGTTGTTATCTCTGATGAAATCGAAAAAGTACAAAGATAGTGCTGTACATGGTTTCTACAAGTGATAGTTGTGTCATCGTATTACTCTATATCGGATATCCAGATGATAGGTATGAATCAGTTGCTCTCAATATTGCAATATTTGCGACGTAACAAATCACTTGCTCTTGGATTAGGCATTTTGGTTTTCCTTACCTTATTTACAGTTGTGGGACTCCAGTTTATAGATCGGAAGGTAGATCCATATCCGCTAGCAGCGCCTGCAAGTATTCCTCCGACATTATCTTACTGTCCTCGCACGGAACCTGATTGCCCGAACCCAAAAGCATACCCTTTCGGGACAGATGCGCAGGGAAGGGATCTGTTTGCCGTCGCAGTTACGGGAACATGGATGACTCTTCAGATTGGCTTCCTCGCCGGTGGTATAGGCCTGGTGGTGGGAACTTTCCTGGGGTTCACCTCCGCTTTCTATGGTGGCCTTTATGACGCAGTCATTCGGCTATCTGTAGATGTGCTTTTAACAGTTCCAGGTCTTTTAGTGTTAGTAGTGATTGCCTCCTCATTGGGAGACAAAAATATCACTGTCACAGGAATGGGATTGATCATTTCGCTACTTGCTTGGCGAGGACCTGCTCGGGTGATTCGTTCGCAAGTTTTAAGTATGCGTGAACGTTCTTACGTAATGATGGCTCGTTTGAACGGCATGTCCAATATGGCCATCATTTTTAAAGAGATGATGCCGAATCTTCTACCGTATCTCGGAGCCAGTTTAGTTAGCGCTGTAACTAGTGCCATTTTCGCCTCAATGGGGTTAGCTGCGTTGGGGCTAGGCCCTTTGCGCGAGCCCACATTGGGCGTGACCATTTACTGGGTGATTAACCAGAGTGCATTTCTACGTGGGTTATGGTGGTGGGGTGCAGTTCCCATTACAATTGTTGCTTTAGTATTTGTAATGCTTTTTCTGATTTCAATCGGCCTGGATGAGCTGGCCAATCCTCGAGTGCGGAGGGCCCGGTGAGCGAGAAACCCATCCTGCGAATTAAAGATCTGGACGTCCGCTACTACACCGACGCGGGGATCGTCCGGGCCAACAACCAGATCAACCTGGAACTCAAGCCCGGCGAGCGGGTGGGCCTGGTGGGCGAATCCGGCTCCGGTAAGTCGACCTTAGCCCTGGCCATCCTGCGCATGATTAAACCGCCGGGCACCATCGCTGGCGGCGAGATCTGGCTGGACGACATCGAGTTGACCCGGCTCTCTGAAGAGCGTATGCGCCAGATTCGGGGTAAGGATATCAGCATGGTTCCCCAGGGAGCCATGAACTCCCTGAACCCGGTCATGCGCATCAAAGACCAGATCATCGACACCATGATCGACCACGACCTGGGCCTGAGCCGGGCCGAGATGGAAGAGCTGGCCATCGAGGCCCTGCGGGCTACCGAGCTGGATCCCAAAGTGGGCAACATGTATCCCCACGAGCTCAGCGGCGGCATGAAGCAGCGGGCCTGTATCGCCATCAGCGTGGCCATGAACCCCAAGGTGATCATTGCCGACGAGCCCACCAGCGCCCTGGATGTGATTACCCAGCGCCAGGTGATGGAAACCCTGGGCCGGCTACAGGAACGGCTGGGCAGCGCCATCATCCTCATCGGCCACGATATGGGCCTCATGGCCCAATTTGTGGACCGGATTGCGGTGATGTATGCCGGCTGGATGATGGAGCTGGGCAAGATCGAGGATGTCTTCACCAACCCCCTCAATCCTTACACCCAGCTCCTGATCAGCAGCCTGCCTCTCCTGGACCGCCGGGGCGAGTTCTCCGGCATCCCCGGCATTACCCCACCGCTGACCGACCTCCCGCCGGGCTGTGTCTTCAATGACCGCTGTCCCCAGGCCATGGCCGTCTGCCGGACCGCCATGCCTCCCCTGCGGGAGCATGAGCCCGAGCACCTGGCGGCCTGTTACCTGTATGAGAATGGAATCAAAGTGACCGAGGAACGTCATGACGAAGCTGTTAGAGCTCAATAACGTCACCAAAGTCTTCAAGGGTGGCACAGTCGCCCTGGACGACATCTCGTTTTCGGTGGATGCCGCGTCCCCCAGCGTGATCGCTGTGGCCGGCGAAAGCGGCAGCGGTAAATCTACCCTGGGGCTGATTACCCTGGGCTTTCTGGAGCCCACTAAGGGTACCGTCCTCTACAAAGGGCAGGATATTCACAAGCTGCGCGGGGAAGCCCAATTCGCCTTCCGTAAGGAAGTCCAGGCTATTTTCCAGGATCCCTTCGCTGTCTACAACCCCTTTTACAAGGTGGACCACCTCTTCTACGAGGCCATCAAGAATTTCAAGCTGGCCAATTCCAAGGATGAAGCCCAGCGCCTCATTGTGGAGGCCCTGGAGAGCGTAGGCCTGCGGCCCGATGAGACATTGGGCCGTTTCCCCCACCAGCTCAGCGGCGGCCAGCGCCAGCGGCTGGTAGTAGCCCGGGCCCTGCTGCTTCAGCCCCAACTGCTGGTGGCCGATGAGCCGGTCTCCATGGTGGATGCCTCCCTGCGGGCCACCATTCTGAAGAGCCTGCGCAAGCTGAACGACGAATACAAGATCACCATCCTCTACATCACCCACGACCTGACCACCGCCTACCACGTCAGCGACTACATCATGATCCTGTACAAGGGCTCGGTGATGGAGGCCGGCGATGTGGAGTCGGTGATCCGGGACCCGAAACATCCCTACACCCAGCTGCTCATCGACTCCATCCCCTGGCCGGATCTCCAGCGGACCTGGGGCCAGAAGGAGATCATCATTCCCGACGGCACGGAGGTTATCGGCAAGGGGTGTAAGTTTGCCAGCCGTTGCCCCCACGTGATGTCCATCTGCCGGGAGGCCCGGCCGCCCCTCTATTTTCCCAACGGCGAGAGCCGGGTGGCCGCCTGCTACCTGTACGAAGGCCAGCCCACCCTGTCCCGGGACGATGTGGGGGATCTCTTCGCCACGGTGGCCCACAAGCAGGCGGCGCCCGTCGCGGCGGACTGAAGGTCCTTTCCCTCTACGTAGAGCGGATTGCCAGCCCGCCGAGCCTGGCAGGTTCAAACTGACATCGGTATGGATTGACACCAGGTAGAGTGACACCCGGCTGATGACTGTTTCGCGCGAGAATTCCAAGCTGGTCTACCAGGGCATCAAAGAGGCAGGGATCCGCTTCATCACCGCGCTGCCAGAGACCTGGCTGGTCTATCTGCTGCAGATGGCGGAGGACGACCCGGAGATGACCCTGATCGAGGTGGCCCGGGAGGAGGAGGCCGTGGGCATCGCCGCGGGGGCCTACTTCGCCGGTACCCCCAACCTGATGCTGCTGCAAAACCATGGCTTCTTCGGTGCCATCAACGGCATCGTCTCCCTGGCCCTGCTCTACAGCGTGCCCCTCTGCATGTTGATTGCCCACCGGGGCCACATGGGCGAGCCCTACCCCTGGCACACCCGGGGCGGCATCCTCACGGAGCCCATCTTGCGCAGCATGGGGATCCCCTTCGACTACGCCCGCGACCCGCGACAGGTGGGCCGCCAGATCCGGGAAGCCCACACCCTCTCCCTGAGCTCCCTGTCGCCGGTGGCGCTCCTGCTGACCCGGGACCTGATGGAGGGGAGCGTGTAGTAAATCCCGGCAGAAATTCGCCGATAGGTTCCACCAGAGGTTGTTGCCGCCGAATTTCTGCCGTGGTATTTACGCCAGACTGTAGTAGGAGGAGCATGGCATGAAACGGGCTGAATGCATCCAGGCGCTCTACCCGGAGCTGGAGCAGTGCCTGGTGGTGACCATCATGGGGGCCTGCGCCCAGGAACTCTATGACCTGGGACATCGGGAGAATTTCTTCTACCTTCAGCATGCCATGGGCCTGGCTTCGTCCATCGGCCTGGGGCTGGCCCTGAACCTGCCCGAGGAGAAGGTGGTGGTCCTGGACGGCGATGGCTCGGTGCTCATGAACCTGGGCACCCTGACCACCCTGGCCCGCTACCGGCCCCGAAACCTGGTGCACATCATCTTCGACAACGGCAGCCTCCTCTCCACCGGCGGCTTCCCCTCCCACACGGCGGCCGGTCCCACGGACCTGGCGGCCATGGCCCGGGGAGCAGGCATTCCCCACGTGGCGGACGTGCGCACCCTCTACGACTTTGTGGCGGCCGCAGCCGATGCCTTCGAGCGCCAGGATCTGAGCGTGATCGTCGCCCGGGTGGAGGCTACCGGCCCTGACCACTACGGCATGGACCTGAAGCTGCCCGAGAATGCCTTCCGTTTTGAGCGTTACATCCGTTCCCGGCGTCGGCAGGCCATCTCGGCCTGAGTCTGGTGCCGGCCCACTGAACCAAAGCCAGGAGCCAGCCATGACCACACCTGCCACCCTCCTTGCCCAGCTCGTCGGCGCCCTCAACCAGGGCCAGATCCAGGTCGTCGATCTCACCCAACCCCTGGGCCCGGACACCCCCGTCATCGAGCTGCCGCCCATCTTCGCCCAGTCGCCCGGCCTGACGGTGGAGCGCATCTCCTACTACGACGACGCCGGGCCCATGTGGTACTGGAACACCATCCGCCTGGGCGAACATACCGGCACCCATTTCGACGCCCCGGCCCACTGGATCACCGGCAGGGACCTGCCCGACAACACCACCGACACCATCCCGCCCCGGCGTTTCATCGGGCCCGCCTGCGTGGTGGATGTCAGCCGGGAGGTGGCCGAAGACGAGGACTTTGTGCTGACGCCCGACCACGTCCTGGCCTGGGAGCGGGACCATGGGGTCATCCCCGCCGGTGCCTGGTTCTTGATGCGCACCGACTGGAGCAAGCGCCGGGGACGGGAAGCCTTCCTCAACGTGCGGGAGGACGGCGCCCACTCGCCGGGCTTTACTCCCGAGTGCGTCCGCTTCCTGGCCCAGGAACGGGACGTGTTGGGCGTCGGGGTGGAGACGGTGGGGACCGACGCCGGCCAGGCGGCCAACTTCGATCCCCCCTTCCCGGCCCACAACATCATGCAGGGCGCCGGCAAGTTTGGCCTGGCCAGCCTCTGCAACCTGGACCAACTGCCGCCGGTGGGCGCGGTGGTCATCGCCGCGCCCCTCAAGCTGGTCAACGGCTCGGGCAGCCCCCTGCGGGTGTTGGCCCTGGTGCCGGGCCAGGCGTAGCCGCCCGTGCCGGCCCCACTGGCCGCACCATGGGCAAGTGGGGCGTGACATTTTTCTAACTACAGAGCCCGCGGAGAACGCAGGGGGACTTCTTCCCCCGGCGCACGCCGCGGGCTCTGGCCTTCACGATGCCTCCACCTCCTGCCACAGCCGCTGCATCTCCGGGCAGCGGGCCAGGAGCTGGTCCAGGGGGCCTGTGTCCACCACGCGCCCTGCCGCCAACACCACCACCTGGTCGGCCCGACGCAGGGCCGCCCGACGGTTGGACACGGCCAGGAGGGCGCTCGGCCCCCGGACGCCATGGCGGCGGGCCAGCAGTCGCTCCCATAGTTGGGCCTCTGTCTCCATGTCCAGGCCCCTGGACAGGTCGTCCAGGATCAGCAGCTCCGGCGCCCGCACCAGCAGGCGGGCGGCCGCGGTGCGCTGGAGCTGCCCGCCGGACAGGCGTGTCCCCCGGGGACCCACCAACGTGTCCAGGCCGGCCTCCAGCCGCGGCATATCAAGCTCCAGCACCGCATCGTGAAGGGCCGTCGCCAGTTCGTCTGGTTCGGCCGGGAAACCCAGCAGGATGTTCTCCCGCAGGGTGGCGCTGAACAGGTGGGGTTCCTGGGGCACGTAGCCGCAGCGGGGCGGCGCCAGGAAGGTGGCCGGATCGGCTACCGGCTGGCCATTCCAGCGGATCGTCCCTGCCTGGCTCGGCAGGAATCCCAGCAGTGCCTGTAGCAGGGTGCTCTTACCCGCCCCCACCTGACCGCAGATAACGGTGAAAGAGCCCCGCTGCAGACGCAGGTTCACCCCATCGATGCCTTGACCGCCGGCCTGGCGGCGGCAGGTGAGGCCGATGACTTCCAGCTCCTCCAGTCGCGTCTCCAGGTCGTCCCCGACCTGTCCGGGCGCCTGGACTTCCTCCACACGCATCTCTGGCCAAAAGTCCACACCGGATGGGCGGCCCTCAGGCCTGGCCGCCACCAGGGGAACCTGGGGCGGCAGCAGCTCTTCCAGCCGTCGCTGGGAGACCTCCGCCTGTCTGGCGGCGGCCAGGAGACGCCCCAGCACACCCACCAGTTCGCCTGCGCCCGTGTTGTTCAAGGCGATGTAGCTGGCGAAGAGCGCAAAGTCGCCCACCGAAAAGCTGCCTGTGTGCATGCGATTCGCCGCGAAGAGCAGGACCATCCCCGTGGCCAGGGGAATGGCCGCCCGGTTGAGGGAGCGGGCCAGGGCATCCCAGGTGGCATCCTGGACCATGGCCCGGCGCCGCCCATGGCCTAGCCGGATGAAACGGGCCACGGCTGCCTCTTCGGCCGTGGCCACCTGCAGGGCCTGGACGCCGTTCAGGATTTCACCCAGCAGGCTGGAGACCGCGCCGGTGGCGGTGCGGGCTGTTGTGCGCACCGCCTGAAGCCGCGCGCCCAGCCGTCGCATGAGCCAGATGGACGCGACCATGGGCACCAGCGCCAGGAGCGTCAGGGGCACGTCGATGCTCAGCATCACGCCCAGGGTGAGGAGGGTGGCCGTCAGGTATCCCCCGCTGAACGGCACGATCCATGCTGGTTCGATGACGGCCTGGGTGTCCTCGTCCAGCCGGTTGAGCACTTCCCCCACGCTGAAGGGCACCTGGAGGGGGCGGGAGGCCATGATTGCCTGGAACACCCGGCGTTGGAGCAGGCTCTGCATCCGATAGTACTGATAGGCCGAACTGCCCGCGTAGCCCATCTCCACCAACTGCACGGCGATACGGTTGGCCAGAAAGAGGACCAGCAGCGTCTGGATGCTGAAGCGGGCCGGCGCGGCACCGGTCAGGGTATCGAAGAAGGCGCGGCTGATGAGCCCGAAGAGCAGGGGCAACGAGGCGTAGAGGATGGACGACAGGAAGATGCCCAGGGCCAGCCACGGCGCCGCGCGCAGCAGATGCCACGTGAGTCTCGCCAGGCTCATACCAGCACCTCCTCCAGGCCCTGGCGCAGCAGCCCCGCGAAGACCGAATCCGGCGCTTCTGCCAGCGCGGCGTAGGTGCCCTGCTCCAACACGCGGCCCTGCTCCAGGATCAGGAGCTGGTGGGCCCGGCGTATCGTCTCCAGCCGATGGGCGATGATGATCCCTGTGCGCCCCTGGAGCAGGTGATCCAGGGCCACGTCCAGCAGCCGTTCGGTGGCCGGATCCAGCCGAGAGGACGGTTCATCCAGGATGACCAGACCCGGATTCCGAAGAAAGACCCGGGCCAGGGCCAGCAGTTGGGCCTGGCCTGCGGACAGCCCACCCCCTTCGCCGCCGAGGAGGGTGTCCAGGCCGGCCGGCAGCCCGTCAAGCCAGGGGGTTAATCCCAGGCGTTCCAGGCTCTCCAGGATCTGGCGATCCTGGATGGTTTCATCGAACAGGGTGAGATTTTCCCGCACGGTGGCATGGAAGATCTGCACGTCCTGGGTGACGAAACCCACCCGCCGGCGCACTTCTGCCCTGGGCACCTGGCGCAGATCCACGCCGTCCAGGGTGATACGCCCGTGGGTCGGGTCATACAGGCGCAGGAGCAGGCGGGCCAGGGTGCTCTTGCCGCTGCCGGTGCGGCCCAGGAGCCCCAGCACCTGGCCGGCTTCCAGGGCGAAGCTGATGTCGTGGAGCGCCGGGCTGTCCCCATGGCTGGCGGATTCATCCGCAGGCAGGCTATCCGTCAGAAGAGCGCCGGGAGAGGGGTGGGCGCGATAGTCGAAGGTGACCCGCTCCCACGTCACGGCCAGGGCTTGCCCCGCCGGGAGGCTGGCCGTTCCCTCGTCGGTGTCGGCCGGGGGAATGGCCAGCAGCGCCTGGATGCGCTCGGCGCCCACCCGGGCCCGCTGAATCTCTTCCATCTGCTGGGCGATGCGGTTGAGGGGCTGGTTGATCATGGACAGGTAGTGGAGCAGAAGGTAGACCGTGCCGATGGTCAAGGTGTCCCGGTGATACAGGTAGGCGCCGACGCCCATGACGACCACCGTCCCCAGGTCGTAGAAGATTTTGGAGGCGCTCCAGCCGGCGTCGGTGATCACCTCTGCCCGGAGGGTTCTCTCCAGCAGCTCCCGTAGCCGTTGGAGGAAGCCCTGCAGGGCATAGGGGACGGCGCCGCAGCCCTGGAGGTCTCGACGGCCGTCCAGCTGCTCCCCCACGAAGCCGCTGAACTCGGCCGCAGCCTGCCGCGCCAGGCGCCAGTGGGGTAGGGCCAGGCGTTGGCCCCGGGTGTGGACGTACAGATAGGCCAGGGCAAAGCAGGCGAAGAGGAGGCCCACCCGCCATTCCGTCCAGAAGAGCAATACCAGTACGCCCGCGGCCAGCAGCAGCCCGCTCAGGATCTGCAACAACGTTTCAGAAAAAAAGGTCGCCAACAGATCCACGTCTCCATCTATCCGTTCCAGCAGTTCCCCCGGGGTGTGACGGTGGTGGAATGCCAGATCCAGGTGGAGAAGGTGGCGCAGCAGATCGGTGCGAAGGTGGTTGGTGGCGGTCCAGGCAATGTCACTGCCCAGGCGGATGAAGAGCACCGTCAGCCCTTGTTGGGCCAGGCCTGCCAGGAGAAACAGCCCGGCCGCGGCCAGAAGCTGGGCCATGGCCGCGTGGGCCTGGGCCTGGTCGATAAAATAGCGAATCAATTGAGGGGCGAAGAGTTGCAGGCCGATGGTGCTCAGCAGCAGTGAGCCCAGCGCCATGACCCGTCGCCCCTGGGGTCGCAGGTAGCGGTGGAGCAACCCCATGGATGGTGAAAACAACATGGGACCGGTGGTCTCCTTGTTTTTCTTCAGTGTCTTTCTTCTACTATGAAGAGAGCTCAAGACATGCCGCATGTGGTGAGACATGCGAGGATGTCCAGCAGGGGCATGCCCGATGGAGCCTACCGGTCGGCTCAGGAAGGACGCACCGTCTCTCCGCTGTCTCCACGCCATGCTGCAAGCGCGTCGTCAGCGGCGGGGCCAGGCGGTTGGAGCACGAAGGCCGGGCAGGCCGCAGGTGGCCTGCCTTGAAGCCAGGGCGCAATGGAAGGATGAATGCGACTCAGACCAGCGAGGGGGGGATGGTCCTGTTCGCCGGCAGCGCTCCCCAGGCATGCACGGAGTATTGCAGGGTGTCGGTTCGGGTTGCCATGGGAGCACCTCCTTTCTGCCGCGGGGCAAACGTGAATGCATGGCTGTTGAAGTGGCGGGCACTATAACATGGGCCCCATCGCCTGTCAAAACCACCCCCGCACACGTCGCGTTGCGAGGCACTCCAGATTCCTGACAAGGCAGGTAGGTGCTGCGGTTTCCATGCCGCACGAAGGGCAGTCCTGTATGGCAAGGGGACCTGCGGCTTGCAGACGCTCCTGGGTGCCGCCCTGTCCGTGCCGGGCGCAGCAAGCAGCGTCCCTACGGGGGCGTCCGATGGGCGAACGCCGACGATTTTGACCCTGCGTTGCGAAGACAGTAGCCAACTGGCCTGGAGATGTAGTACAATGGAGTCACGCCGCGTTTTGTGTGTTGTCCTGGCCTGATCCGACGAAAGGCGAGCCCGCCATGAAGCTACGACTTTTCATCGGTGGATTTTTGCTGCTCCTGTGGCTGGCAGCATGTTCACCCGTGCAAGACCGGCGCCCGGATGGAGCTCCCGCTTCCGCCCAACGCTCAGGCGACCCGCCGGCCACCCTCACCTCTGTCACGCCGGTTTCCTCTGTCCCCGTGACCGCCACAGCTACCATCACGGCCACCGCGCCGGTGACGGCCACCCTGACACCCACCGCCACAACCCCCGTGACCGGCACCGTCGCGCCGCCCACCCAGGTTCCCACGACCACCGCCACCGTCACGGTCACCGTGACCCCGACCACCACCGTGATTCCGACGCCCACGGTGACGGGAACGGTGACGGCGACGGTGACCCCGACGGCCACGCCCACCGGCATGCAGCCGCCGGATCAGACGCCGACGCCCACGGCCACCCCTTCGCCCACGCCCACGGGCGGTGCCACGCCGGTGACGCCGACCCCCACGCCCACACCCACCGGCTCGCCCACGCCGACGCCGGCGCCCTCCACCGTCTTCCTGCGCAGCCACCGCAGCTACATTCAGGGCTCCAGCCTGTATGTGGTGGGCGAAGTGATGAACGGCTCGCCTGTGCCGGTCTACAACGTCAAAGTGATCGCCACGTTTTACGACAGCGGCGGCCGTCTCATCGGTGCGCAGGAAACCATGACCTTGCTTCCGGAGACGGCACCCACCCAGGCCAATCCCTTCAAGCTCCAACTCAACACCACGCCGGCTGCAGTCAGCCGTTATGACCTGGCCCTGATCTGGGACGACATCAGTCTGCTGGAATACGATCGGGTGACGGTGATCCGGGAGGAGGTCAGCGATGAGCCCGTTCTGGAGGTCCGCGGGGAGTTGCGCAACGATCAGCCTGTGGAAGTCCGGGATTTACGTGTCGTGGTGACCTTCTACGACGCCGATCTCAACGTGTTGGATGTCTTCCCCGGCACCGTGGGTTCCACCACCCTGGCGCCCGGCGCCACCACCAGCTATACCATCACCACCGACAAGCAGAACTTCAAGTACGAGTCGTTCCTGGTTCAGACCCAGGGGGTGTTGACCCGGTAGGAGGACCTGACCTGCACCTCGGCCGACCATCACCCGATCATGGCCAAATCACACTGCCAAATCCACTGCCAAATCAAAAGGGAACGGAATCTGATCAGATCCCGTTCCCTTTTCGTTGAAATGGTCGTTGAAATGGTGTTCAGGTGCCCCCAAGGGGATTCGAACCCCTGTTGCAGGCTTGAAAGGCCTGAGTCCTAGTCCTCTAGACGATGGGGGCCCATGGATGTTGCCAGTCGCTGGGTGAGACTTCAGCCCAGGCCAGCCAGCAGATGACCAGGATGGGCAGCAGTATAACAGCCCCGGCCCAAACGGTCAAATCGGGAAGGGGGTGGCGGACATTTGGATCGGGCGAAATTGGCCGATCAATTGCATGAACCCGCCGCGCTATGGTAGACTGCAGCCGGTGGGATGCCATGCCCGGGGTAGTTGCTGGCTGCCGGGCGGCTGGATGGAGTGGACAAAGGACGTACGCGTGGACAAGTTAGTGGTTGCCTGCATCCAACAGCGGATGCGCCTGCCATGGAGCCTGGAACAATACCAGGAGGACCTGCGGCGTTTTTTGCGTGTGGCGACGGCAAAACGGGCCCGTCTGATCGTCTTCCCCGAACTGGCCGGGCTGATGGTGGCACCGCCCCTGCTGGCCGACTTCAAATCCAGCCTGCTCAAGCGGGCCGACCAGGGCCGCAGTCGCTCGGCCACCCCCTGGCAACGCCTCTCCGGCGCCGCAGCCCGCACCCTGGCCCGCCTCCTCCATGCCGATCTGCGGGCCAGCCTGGCTGCCCTGCTGGACGTCTCAGCGCCCGCCGTCTGGCAGGCCTACCAGGAGGTCTTCGCCGGCCTGGCCCGGGAGTTCGGCGTGGTGCTGGTCGCCCCCAGCGCCTATCTGCCCGATCCCCAGGATGGCGTCCTGCGCAATCTGGCTGCCGTCTTTGGCAGCAACGGCGAGCTGTTGGGCACCCAGGCCAAGGTGGTGTTGCACCCGGATGACGTGGATATGGCCCAGGCCGGCCAGAGCTGGAACGTGATCCCCACGGAGGTAGGCCAGCTGGGCCTGATCCTGGGGAGCGATGTGTTATACCCCGAAGTGGGCCGCCTCCTGGCCTACCAGGGCGCCGAGATCCTGGCTGTGCTGGCTGCCTGTCCCGAGCCTGCCCTCTACAACAAGATTCGCACGGGTATCCTGGCCCGCATGCAGGACAACCAGCTCTTCGCCGTGGCCAGCTTTCTGGTGGGACACAATGAGATCGGCCGCACCGGGAAGTCCTTCGTGGGCAAGTCGGCCATCTTCGCCCCCCAGGAGCTCACCCCCCGGCTGAATGGGGTGCTGGTGGAGATGGGCAACTATCGCAGCGAAGGCGTCCTGACCGCCGAATGGGACTTCCCCGCTCTGAGGGCGCTGTGGGAATCGTCCGACACGCCGGTGAGACGGCAGTTGCCCCTGGGCCAGACGGGCAAAATCCTGGCCCAGCTCTATGGCCGCCTGCAAGGCCTGCCCAACGTGATGGAGCCCGCCACCTTGCGGACTCTGGAAGTCAACGAAACGCCCACTTTGCCGGCCAGCGCCGGCAGTGAAGAGGTCCATTCCCTGGACGACCTGCCCGTGATCAGCTCCATCACCAGCCGCTGGCCACCTCCCTCCACCGCATCGCCGCGGCGAGGATCTCAGGCCGAAACGACTGACGACCCCTTGCCGGATGACCCTTTGCCGGTGGAAGAGGTGGAGGATGGCAGCTGGGTCCTGCCCCCTTCGCCTGCCGCCTCAACATCGCCGCCTCCGCCGGTGAGCTCGGAAGATGAAACCGACGAAATGGACGCGCTGTCCTGAAGGGCTCCCATGCTGCGCCCGAACGCCCAGATGCACCCGTGGTGGCGACAGCCGCCGCTGGATGCAAATCGGCTTACAATGGGCCGGCGACTGGGCAGCCTCGACTGACAACTGGCGCCCGCGTAATTTGACAGCAGGGCGACAAATGAATATGATTTTTCCTGTTTTGAACTGAGCCACTGTCCAGCCTGAAACTTGAATCCAATGTTGAATTATCCGTTCTGCGCCGTAGACGCGAAGGCTGCTGCTGAAATCGCCATCGCCAGCCAGACGATCAACAACCAGACGATCAACAAGAAGAGCAAGAAGTCGAGCCCGGACTAAGGTCTGGATATCCGTGCTTGCTCTGTTCGCGGAGAGATAGCAACCGGCCATCCAGACGGAAGGCCGGTTTTTTTATTGAGCGTATGCCGAAGGGAGCCATGCCATGAGTCTCGAAAATTTTGCCATCATCGAATCCACCCTGCGTGAGGGCGAGCAATTTGCCAACGCCTTTTTCACCAGCGATCAGAAGGTGGAAATCGCCCGCCTGTTGGACGCGTTCGGCGTCGAGTACCTGGAGCTGACCTCGCCGGCCGCCAGCCCCCAGAGCCGCAAGGACTGTGAGCGGATCGCCCGCCTGGGGCTGAAGGCCAAGATCCTGACCCATGTGCGCTGCCACATGGACGACGCCCGCATGGCGGTGGACACCGGCGTGGATGGCATCGATGTGGTCTTCGGCACCAGCAGCTATCTCCGCGAGTTCTCCCATGGCAAGGACATCCCCTACATCATCGATTCGGCCATCCAGGTCATCGAGTTTGTCAAGAGCCAGGGGCTGGAGGTGCGTTTCAGCTCCGAGGACAGCTTCCGCAGCGATCTGGTGGATCTCCTCACCATCTACCGGGCCGTGGACAAGATCGGCGTGAACCGGGTGGGCATCGCCGATACCGTGGGCATCGCCACGCCCCGGCAGGTCTACGACCTGGTGCGGACCCTGCGGGGCGTGGTCCACTGCGACATCGAGTTCCACGGCCACAACGACACCGGCTGTGCCATCGCCAACGCCTACTGCGCGCTGGAGGCCGGCGCCACCCATGTGGATACCTCGGTGCTGGGCATCGGCGAGCGCAACGGCATCACCCCCCTGGGCGGCCTCATCGCCCGGCTGTACGCCTACAACCCCGAGCTCATCCGTCGCCGCTACAACCTCCCCCTCCTGCGGGAAGTGGAAAACCTGGTGGCCAACCTGGTCAATGTGGACGTGCCCTTCAACAACTACATCACCGGCTTCACCGCCTTCACCCACAAAGCCGGCATCCACGCCAAGGCCATCCTCAACAACCCCAGCACCTACGAGATCCTGGATCCGGCCGACTTCGGCCTCACCCGCTACATCCACGTGGCCCATCGCCTCACCGGCTGGAACGCCATCAAGCAGCGGGCCGAGCAGCTACAGCTCAACCTCACCGACGACGAGATCAAGAAGATCACCGCCCAGATCAAGGCCCTGGCCGACCAGAAGCAGCTGAGCCTGGACGACGTGGACGTATTGCTGCGCAACTACCACAGCGCCAACGTGGACGCGGAGGCAGAGACCGGCCTGACCCCTTCCGACGTGGTGGCCGCCGACTGAGGGAGAATCACATGCCAGGCCCCAACTTGCCCGCAGATCCAGGCCCTCCGGCAGCGGCGGACATCCCTCCCCCGGACGATCCCCGTCCCTGGCAGACCCTCTCCACCCGTCAGGCCTTCCGCAACCGCTGGGTTGGCGTGGCGCTGGACCAGGTTCACCTGCCCACGGGAGCGGTCTACGAGTACACCCGCCTGGAACCGGCCGGGGTGGGCGTGGGCGTGGTCGGCTTCAATGCCGCGGGCCAGGTGCTCCTGGAGCGGGAATACCGCCACGGCGTGGGCCAGGTGATCTGGCAACTGCCCGGCGGCCTGGCTTCCCCCGAGGAAGACCTCCAGGCCGCGGGCCTGCGGGAGCTGCTGGAAGAGACGGGCTATGCGCCGCGGGCAGTCACCGGGGAGACGGTGCGCTATCTGGGTGCGGTCTGGGACAACCCGGCCCTGGGCCCCGGCCAGAGCCACCTCTTCGCTGCCTGGGATCTGGTGCCGGTGGATCGCCCCCGGCGGGACCCGGCCGAGTTGGTGACCCTCCACTGGCGTTCTCCTGGCTGGCTACAGGAAGCGGTGCGTCGGGGGGAGATTCAGGACCGGGTGGTGGTGGCTGCAGTCGCCTATTGCATGCTCAACGGATGGATTTGAAACCATGAGTGAATCCCATTTGCAACCATCCAATTCACAGCCGCAGACCTTCGCCCAAAAGGCCCTGGCTCGGGCCGCGGGCCTGCCGGCGGTAGAAATTGGCCAGGTGGTGGATGCCCGGCCAGACGTGGTGCTCAGCCACGACAACACCGCAGCCATCCGCCGCATCTGGCTTCAGTTTGGCCAGGAACGGGTGGTGATCCCGGAGCGCCTGGCCATCACCCTGGACCACGCGGTACCGGCGCCCACCACCCGCCACGCCCAGAATCACGCCGAGGTCCGCCAGTTCGTGGCGGAACAAGGGATCCGGCACTTCTGGGAGGTGGGCCGGGGCATCTGTCACCAGGTCCTCAGCGAGGAGGCCATCGTGCTGCCCGGCCAGCTCATCCTGGGCGCCGATTCCCACACCACCCACTTCGGCTGGATGGGGGCTTTCGGCGCGGGCATCGGCCGCAGTGAAGTGGCCGTGCTCTGGGCCACGGGTGAACTCTGGCTGCGGGTGCCCGAGTCCATGCGGGTGGTGCTGGAGGGGGAGCTCCCCCTGGGCGTCACGGCCAAAGATTTCGCCCTGCGCCTGATCGGCGACCTGGGCGCCGACGGGGGGCTGTATCTCTCCATCGAGTTTGCCGGCGACGGCATCCAGCGCCTCTCCCTGGCCTCGCGCATGGTCCTGGCCAACATGATGGCCGAGTTCGGCGCCAAGACGGCCTACGTCCCGCCGGATGAGAAGACGTACCGATATTTGGCGGAGCGGTTGATGAAAAGAAAGATTCAAGATGCAAGATTGGGCGGGAATGTTGAAGTGACCCCAGCACAGGATCTCGGGGCGAGCGGTCAGCCCTCCATACCCAATCTTCAATCTTTCATCTTCGATCTTCAATCTTCCGCCCTCTTTCCGGATCCGGGCGCCGAGTATGTGGCCACCCACGTCTACCGGGCCGAGGAGCTGGAGCCCTACGTGGCCTGTCCCCACTCGGTGGACAACGTGGTGCCCCTCTCCCAGATCGCGGGCACGCCCGTGCAGCAGGCCTTTTTGGGCACCTGTACCAACGGCCGCCTGGAGGACATCGCCGCCGCCGCGGCGGTGGTCCGGGGCAGGCGGGTGGCCCGGGGGACCCGCTTCATCGTCATCCCGGCGTCCAGCCAGGTGTTGCAGGCGGCCATGGAACGGGGCTATATCCAGACGCTGGTGGAGGCCGGCGCGGTGATCGGCGTCCCCGGCTGTGGGCCATGCATGGGCAACCACATGGGCATCCCCGCGCCCAACGAGGTCACCATCTCCAGCGCCAACCGCAACTTCCGGGGGCGCATGGGCACGCCGGAGGCGGAGATCTACCTGGCCAGCCCCGCGGTGGTAGCCGCCTCGGCCGTGGCCGGCGTCATCGCCGATCCCAGGGAGGTTCAGGGAGAAGGGGTCAAAGTTGAAGATGAAGATTAACGATTAAAGATTGGGGCCTGGACCATTCAGGGTACAAGTGATCCCCACAACGTACCCGACCCAATCTTCAATCTTCAATTTTTAATCTTCCACATTTGGGAGCAACCATGCACATCAGCGGCAGAGTCTGGAAATACGGCGACAATGTCAATACGGATGTCATTTTCCCGGGGAAGTACACCTACACGGTGACCGACCGGACCGAGATCGCCCGCCATGCGCTGGAGGATCTGGATCCAGATTTTGCGAAGAAGGTGCAACCGGGTGACATTATCGTGGCCGGTCGCAACTGGGGCTGCGGATCCAGCCGGGAACAGGCCGCCACCTGTCTGGTCTACAACGGGGTGGCCGCAGTCATCGCGGAGAGCTTCGGCCGCATTTTTTACCGGAATGCGCTCAACAACGGCCTGCTGGCCATCGCCTGCCCGGCCGCGGCCCGGGCCATCCAGCCCGGCGAGACGGTGGAGATAGACCTCAGCCGCCACGTGATCCGCTGTGGCGCCGGCGAATTTGCCTTCCCGCCCCTCAGCCCCACCATCATGGGGATCGTGGCGGCCGGCGGCCTGGTTCCCTATGTGCAGCGGAAGCTGGCGGCCGCCGCACCATGAACTGGCTGTTGAGCTGGGCCTACCGCCTCTACGCACTACAGTGGCGGGTGACCCGGCCGATTACCCTGGGGGTGCGCATTCTGTTGATCCAGGAGCAGCAGGTGCTCCTGGTGCGCCATACCTATCAGGCGGAGTGGCACTTTCCGGGGGGAGGATTGAAGCGAGGCGAGACGGTGGCCGAGGCCGTGCGCCGGGAGGCACGGGAAGAGGTGGGCGCCCACCTGTTGGAGCCGCCCCAGCTTCTGGGCCTCTACACGGCCTATCACTCGGGGAAGAGCGACCACATCGCCACCTTCGTCTGTCACGATTTCGTGCTCCACACGCCCACGGACCGCTGGGAGATCCATCAGTGTCGGCCATTCCCCCTGGATGCCCTGCCGGCGGACCTTTCGGCGGGGAGCGCCCGGCGGATCCGGGATTATTTGCAAGGAAACTGGCCGTATGCCGGCCGATGGTGAGGGAGGAAGGATGAACCTGCAGAAGGAAGATGCCCCGGACAGACGGCGGTATCGGATCGCCCTGATCCCCGGCGACGGGATCGGCGGGGAAGTGGTCCCCGCGGCACGCCAGGTGTTGGAGAGCCTGGGCCTGGACCTGACGTTTGTGGAGCTGGCCGCCGGCTGGGAGACCTTCCAGCGGGAGGGGACGGCCCTGCCGGCGGAGACCCTGGCGGCCCTGGAGCGCTGTCACGGCGCGCTCTTCGGCGCGGTCAGCTCCCCCAGCCATCGGGTGGAGGGCTACACCAGCCCCATCATTGCCCTGCGCCGCCACCTGGACCTGTATGCCAACCTGCGGCCGGTGGTGTCGGCGCCGGTGCCGGGCAGCCAGCCGGACGTGGACCTGCTGATCGTGCGGGAGAACACGGAATGCCTCTACGTCAAGCAGGAGCAGCTGGAGGATGACGGGGAGACCGCGGTGGCCCGCCGGGTCATCACCCGCCGGGCCTCAGCCAGGATTGCCCGGGTGGCCTTCGAGCGGGCCCGGGCCAGGCAGGCCGCGTCTGCCCGCCCCGGGCGCTCGCCCCGGGTCACGGTGGTCCACAAGGCCAACGTCCTTCCCCTGACCGACGGCCTTTTCCGGGAGACGGCCCTGGCCGTGGCCGCGGATTACCCCGATGTGGCGGTGGAGGAGCAGATCGTGGACTCCATGGCCTACCGGCTCATCCGGGAGCCCCAGCGCTATGACGTGATCCTGGCGCCCAACCTGTACGGTGACATCCTGAGCGATGCCGCCGCCGCGCTGGTGGGCGGGCTGGGGCTGGTGGCCAGCGCCAACGTAGGGGATCGTTTTGTGGTGGCGGAGCCGGTCCACGGCAGCGCGCCGGACATCGCCGGCCAGGGCATCGCCAACCCGGTGGCCACCGTGCGGGCGGCTGCCCTGCTGCTGGCGGCCCTGGGCGAGCCCGAGGCAGCCGGCCGGATAGAACGGGCAGTGGGCCGGGTGTTGGCCGATGGGATCTGGACGCCGGACCTGGGCGGCACTGCCCGCACCGGGCAGGTCACCCGGGCCATCATCCAGGCCCTGCAGTCATCGTAGTTTGAGTCGTGCACCATGCCGACGGGAAGTCGGCATCCGCCGATGCCGGGCCAGAGCGTGCTCTGCGTCTCTGCAGTGTTCTTGCAGTAGAGTTATTTATCACGAATCACAAAAAGAGGAGCTAACCCATGTCATTGCAAACCGTCTCCGGCACTGCCGAGTGCCCTGAATGTTTTGCGGAGATCGAGCTGGTGGATGTGATGGAGAACGAGATCACCCAGTGCCCCGAGTGTGGCGCGGATCTGGAGGTGGTCAGCATCGATCCGTTACAACTGGAACTGGCCCCGGAAGAAGAAGAGGACTGGGGAGAATAACGCCATGAAAGTGGGCATCCTGTACAGCCGCGTGCGCGTCGAAGAAAAACTACTCTTCGAGGCGTTTCAAAAACGTGGCGTGGAGTTCGACCTGCTGGACGACCGGGAGCTGATCTTCGAGATTACACCGGGGCATCAGTTTGCCGACCAGTATACCCAGTATGACCTGATCGTGGAGCGGTGCATCAACCACAGCCGGGCCCTCTACAGCCTGCGCATCCTCAACGACCGGGGCATTCCCACGGTCAACACCGCCCAGGTGGCCGACATCTGCGGCAACAAGCTGCAGACCACCAGCGCCCTGACCGCGGCCGGCGTCCCCTCCCCCCGTACCCTCATCGCCTACACCTGCGAGAGCGCGCTGCAGGCCATCGAGACCCTGGGCTATCCCGTGGTGCTCAAACCCGCGGTGGGCTCCTGGGGGCGTTTGCTGAGCAAGATCAACGACCGGGAAGCGGCCGAGGCTGTCCTGGAGCACAAGGAGATCCTGGGCACCTATCATCACAGCATCTTCTACATCCAGGAGTACATCAACAAACCCATGCGGGACATCCGCGCCTTCGTGGTGGGGGACGAGACCATCTGCGCCATCTACCGCAACTCCCAGCACTGGATCACCAACACGGCCCGGGGCGGCCAGTCCAGCAATTGCCCGGTGACGCCTGAGCTCAACGACCTGTGCGTGCGTGCGGCCCGGGCTGTGGGCGGCGGCATCGTGGCCATCGACGTCCTGGAGGACCCGGACCGGGGCCTGCTGGTCAACGAAGTCAACTACACCATGGAATTTCGCAATAGCATCGCGCCCACCGGGGTGGATATCCCAGGGCGGATGGTGGACTTCTGCCTGCGGGTCGCCCGGGATGGCTGGGCCAAAGCCAACGGCTGGGACAACGGTGAGCCGGTCTATCACTCGGTCTCCCTCACCGGCGAGGATTGAGGGCCGGCAGGGCATCCACCAGGGGCGTCTGGCCGAGTGGCTCCCCTGGGACAGGAGTAAAGGGTGGGGCACCGCTTGCCCGGCCGCCTTCTGATCGCGGCGGGCAGGCTTTGCCCCTGCCTGGCCACCTTGACCCAAAAACCGGAGGGGCCAGCCTGCGCGGGCGTCCCCTTCAAGCGTTGACATCGAGAATCCAGAACAATCATGGTTGACAAACTTCGTGTATCCATCGTCGGTGGATCTGGCTATGTGGGAGGGGAGCTGTTGCGCCTGTTGCTGGACCATCCCTTCGTGACCGTGCAGCAGGTGACCAGTGAACGCAACGCCGGGCGGTATGTCCATTTCACCCATCCCAATCTGCGGGGACGCACCCGGCTGCAGTTCGTCAGTGTGGCGGAGCTGGAGCCGTGTGACCTGCTGTTTGTGGGCTTGCCCCATGGCGCGACCATGGAGCGCATTGACCACTTCGCCAGCCTGGCGGAGCGCATCATCGACCTGAGCGCAGACTTTCGCCTGCGGGATCCGGTTTTGTATGAGCGTTGGTATGGCAAACCCCACGCCAACCCGGCCTGGCTGGAGCGGTTCGTTTACGGCCTGCCCGAGCTACATCGGGAGGAGATTGCAGCGGCCCGCTACGTCAGCGGCGTGGGCTGCAACGCCACGGCCACCAACCTGGCCATCCTGCCCCTCTTCGCCCACAACCTGGTGGACCCGGCCCGGGGGGTGATCTGTGAGGTCAAGGTGGGAAGCAGCGAGGGCGGGAACAGCGCCAGCGACGCCACCCACCATCCCGAGCGGGCCGGCGTCATGCGGAGTTTCGCCCCCACCGGCCACCGCCATACCGCGGAGATTCTCCAGGCCATCCGTCGGGTGGGAGGGGAGACAACCGTCCACCTGAGTGCGACGGCCGTGGACAACGTGCGGGGGGTGCTGGCCACAGCCCACCTCTTCGCCCAGGACGGCGTGGAAGAGAAGGATCTCTGGCGGGCCTACCGTCGCAGCTATCAGAACGAGCCGTTCATCCGCCTGGTAAAGGAGAAGACCGGCATCTACCGCTATCCCGAGCCCAAGATCCTGGCCGGCAGCAACTATGCGGACGTGGGCTTCGACTACGATCCCGATACGGGGCGCATCGTGGCCCTCTGTGCCATCGACAACCTGATGAAGGGCGCGGCCGGCAGCGCGGTCCAGGCCATGAACCTGATGCTGGGCTGGGAGGAGACCACCGGGCTGACCTTCCCGGGGTTGCATCCGGTTTAAAGGGGAATGGTGTTTTTGCGGTGGGCTGCGTTGCAATGCGGTGCAGCCCATCACAAAAACGCATGATTTCCCTCTGGGGGTGAGGGGGAAGGGCTACAAGTTGCATTTCTGGCCTGGGATGCCGATAATGGGGCGGGAGGATATCGGCCATGGAGAATCCAAGCTACCGGCGGCAGGCGCCCCTGGTGGTCACCGAAAAAATGCGCCGGGAAATTGCCGGTGCGGTGGCGGAGATCGACCTGGGGCAGATGGAAATCTTTCGGCGAATGACACCAGCAGCGTAGGTCACGTTTCCATACGTGACCGTCGGTCCGGTATGGAAACCGGACCGACGAAATCATGCGCGCCATTTCGTAAGGCAATCGGTATTAGAGGCCAGCAGATTCCACCTTTCTCAGAATCTGAATCGGAGTATTGTATCCATGATTGTCATCAAAGTCGGCGGGGGCAAGGATCTCAACGTGGATGCCATTGTGGCCGATGTGGTCCAGCTCCTGGGTGAAGGGCAGGAGCTCCTTCTGGTCCATGGCGGCGCCGAGACCACCAACGAAGTGGCAGAGGCCCTGGGCCACCCGCCCCAGTTTGTTACCAGCGAGAGCGGCTTTGTCAGCCGCCGCACCGACCGCCGTACCCTGGAAATCTTCGAGATGGTCTACTGTGGCCAGCTCAACAAAATGTGGGTGGAAAAATTTCAGCGGCTGGGTGTGAACGCGGTGGGCCTCAGCGGTCTGGACGGCCGCATCTTCGAGGGCACCCGCAAAGACACCCTGCGGGTGCGCATCAACGGCCGGCGCCTGGTCCTGCGGGATGATTGGACCGGCACGGTGGAGCGGATTAACACTGGGCTGCTGCGCCTGCTGCTGGACAACGGCTACTTCCCCATCCTGACGCCGCCCGGCGCTTCTGACCAGGGCGAGGCCATCAACGTGGACGGCGACCGGGCCGCGGCCATGGTCGCGGCTGCCTTCAACGCCGAGGCGTTGGTCATCCTCTCCAATGTGCCCGGTCTGTTGCGCAACTTCCCGGACGAATCCAGCCTCATCCCCAGCATCCCCCGGGCCAGGGCCGGCGAGTTCATGCAATTTGCCGAGGGACGGATGAAGAAAAAGGTGATGGGCGCGGTGGAAGCCATCGAGGCCGGCGTCCAGAAGGTGATCTTCGCCGATGGCCGTGTCGACCGTCCCGTCAGTGCGGCTCTGGCCGGCGGCGGCACCCACATCTCATAAAATAGAGGAAAGCGTCATGGCAAATCAACAAGGACTGGTCTCCCGGGCAGAGGACTTCAACGAATGGTATAACACCCTGGTCCTGAAGGCTGACCTGGCCGACTATGGCCCGGTGCGCGGGACCATGATCATCAAACCCTACGGCTGGGCCCTGTGGGAAAACATCCAGCGGGCGCTGGACTGGCGTTTCAAGGCCACCGGCCACGAGAACGCTGCCTTCCCCATGTTCATCCCCATGAGCTTCCTGGAGAAGGAGGCCTCCCATGTGAAGGGCTTTGCGCCGGAGCTGGCTGTGGTCACCCACGGCGGCGGCGAAGAGCTGACCGAGCCCCTGGCCGTTCGCCCCACCTCCGAAACCATCATCGGCCACACCTACGCCCGCTGGATCCAGAGCTATCGGGATCTGCCCATCAAGCTGAACCTCTGGAACAGCGTCGTGCGGTGGGAGAAACGGACCAAGCTCTTCCTGCGCACCCTGGAATTTTACTGGCAGGAAGGCCACACCGCCCATGCCACCGCCGAGGAAGCCCTGGCTGAAACCCGCCAGATGCTGGACGTCTACACGGACTTCGCCCGCAATGAAGCCGCCATCCCCGTCATCCCCGGCGAGAAGTCCGAGAACGAGCGCTTCGCCGGCGCAGAGATGACCCTCACCATCGAAGCCATGATGGGCGACGGCCGCGCCCTGCAGTCGGCCACCTCCCACTTTATGGGCCAGAACTTCGCCCGGGCCTTCGAGATCCGCTACCTGGATGCCAACAACGAACTCCAGTACTGCTGGACCACCTCCTGGGGCCTGAGCACCCGCTTCATCGGCGCCATCATCATGACCCATGGCGACGACCAGGGCCTGGTGCTCCCCCCCAAGCTGGCGCCCATCCAGGTGATCGTGGTGCCCATCTTCCGCCAGGAAGAAGAGCGCACCCGGGTCCTGGAGGCTGCCCGAGCCATTCAACAGGAACTCCAGGACAACGGCTTGCGGGTCAAAGTGGACGAGCGGGACAATCTGACGCCCGGCTTCAAGTTCAATGAGTGGGAGCTCAAGGGCGTGCCCGTCCGCGTCGAGATCGGCCCCCGGGATCTCCAGAACGAGACGGTGATGTTGGCTCGCCGGGATGTGCCCGGCCGTGAGGGCAAGGAGAGCGTCTCCCGTAGCGGCCTGGTCGCCCGGGTGCAGGAGCTCCTGGCCGCCATCCACGACAATCTGCTGGAGCGGGCCACCCAATTCCGGGACAGCCACACGGTGGCTGTGTCCGACTACGGCGCGTTCAAAGAGGCCGTGGAGCAGGGCTTCGCCCGGGTCTGGTGGGCTGGTAGCAGCGAGGATGAGAAACGCATCCAGGAGGAGACCCGGGCCACCCTTCGCTGCATCCCCCTGGAGCAGCCCGGCGGGGAAGGCACCTGTTTCTACACCGGCCGGCCCGCCACCCAGATCGCGATTTTCGGCCGCTCGTACTGAGCGGTCGCCGATTCAGCCACCCCAGCCGAGAGGAGACAGAGGAGATGGAGAAGTTACCGGCCCTGGCCGACCTGGCCGCCACCGAAGAGGCCATCCTGGGGGGGACCACTGCCCGGCGGGGCGATGTGGTGATCGCCCGGGGCGAAGGCTGCTGGCTGTGGGATACCCAGGGGCGCCGCTACCTGGACCTGACCGCGGCCCAGGGGGTGGCCATGTTGGGGCACTGCCACCCCACCCTGAGCCAGGCCATCGCCGAACAGGCCCACTGCCTCATCGCCTGCCCCAACTTTTTCTACAACGACGTCCGCGCCCGCTTCGCCGCGGCTTTGCGCCAGGTACTGCCGGACCATCTGTCCCATGTCTTTCTGGCCAACAGCGGCGCGGAGAGCATCGACGGTGGCCTCAAGCTTGCCCGGCTGGCCACCGGCCGCACCGGGATCGTCGCCACCATGCGGGGCTTCCACGGCCGCACCGTGGGCGCCCTGTCCCTCACCTGGGAGCCCAAATACCGGAAGCCCTTCGAGCCCCTGCTGGATGTGACCCACGTGCCCTTCAACAACCTGGAGCGCATGGACGCCGCGGTGGATGAAAACGTGGCCGTAGTGGTGCTGGAGGTGGTGCAGGGGGAAAGCGGCGTCATCATGGGCGACGCCGCCTACCTCCGGGGGGTGGAAGAGATCTGCCGGGAGCGGGGCGCCCTGCTCATGATCGATGAGATTCAGACAGGCTTCGGACGGACCGGCCGCTGGTTTGCCCACCAACACCACGGCCTGCGCCCGGACATCATCTGCATGGCCAAGGGCATCGGCGGCGGCTTCCCCATGGGGGCCATCGCCTACACCGAAGCCGTCCACCAGGCCCTCTACCCGGGCGCCCACGGCAGCACCTTCGGCGGCAATCCCCTGGCCTGTGCCGCAGGGCTGGCTGCGTTGCGCATCTACCGGGAAGAGCAGCTGATTGAGCGCTCGGCGGCCATGGGGCAGTTGCTGCTGGAACGGCTGAACCAGGCCCTGGCCGATCGAACGGCGGTGCGGGAGATCCGGGGCCTGGGCCTCATGGTGGGCATCGAGCTGCGGGAAAAGGTGGGCCGCTACCTCAAGGCGCTCATGGAAGAGCACGGCGTCATTGCCCTGCCAGGCGGCTCCAATGTCCTGCGCCTGTTGCCGCCCCTGACCATCAGCGAAGCGGAGATCGAGGTCGGCGTGCAGGCCATCGCCGCCGTCCTGCCGGACTGACCATCCCGGGCATGAGCCCCGGGCCCTTTTCCTGCCACGACGCCGACAAGGTTGACAGAAGCCATGCACCCGTATTCTGATCCGTCCTTTGAACCCACTGCCGGCGAATCGGTGAGCCCCACACGCCAGGAAGCCGTGGCCCTGTTGCACGGCCTGGTTTCCGTTCCCTCCCTCTCCGGCCAGGAAGAAGCGGCCAGCCGCTGGCTGGTTGCCCGGATGGCGGAACTGGGCTACGACCGGAGCTACGTGGACGAGGCCGGCAATGCGGTGGGGGAGATGGGCCCGGCGGATGCCCGTCATTTGGTGGTCCTGTTGGGGCACATCGACACCGTCCCTGGGGACATCCCCGTCCGGGTGGAGGAGACGGCCGACGGGCCGGCCCTCTATGGCCGGGGCAGCGTGGACGCCAAAGGTCCCCTGGCCACCTTCACCGCGGCCGTGGCCCGGCTGGGTGCGGATTGGGTAGCCCGGCATGGCCTGCGCCTGGTGGTGGTGGGCGCGGTGGAGGAAGAGGCGGCCACCAGCAAGGGCGCCCGTTTCATCCGGGATCGTTTCGATGGCCGGGGGGAGCCCCGGCCTGTGGCCTGCATCATCGGCGAACCCAGCGGCTGGCATCGGGTCACCCTGGGCTACAAGGGGCGCATCCTCCTGGACGTGGAGGCGGCCCAGCCCATGGCCCATACGGCCGGTCCGGACGCGGGGGTGGCCACCGTGGCCGTGGATCTGTGGAATTGGGTGGCAGCCTATGCGGCCCGCTTTAACCAGAGCCGGGAGCGGGTCTTCGAGCAGCTTTCACCCAGCCTGCGTCAGATCCGGACCGAGACGGACCTCCAGATGAACGAGCGGGTCTTTGCCCAGATCGGGATCCGCCTGCCCCTGGATTTTCGTGTAGCAGAATTTTGGGACGAGCTGGTCCAGGCGGCAGCCCAGCGCCTGGGGGTGGACGAGCTGCCATCCACCGGCGACGAAGGGGCGATCGAGCTCCACGGCCCCACGGCATCCCTCCGTCTGCGGCGCTATGCCCACGAGGAAGCCTGGCGGAGCGACCGCAACAACCCCCTGGTGCGCAGCTTCCTGGCCGCCATCCGGTCTGTGGAGGCGGATGGGCGGCCGGGCTTCGTGGTCAAAAGTGGCACCAGCGACATGAACGTGGTGGGGCCGGCCTGGCGTTGCCCCATCCTGGCCTATGGACCAGGCGACAGCACCCTGGATCACACACCCCACGAGCATCTCCCCCTGGACGAATATTGGCGGGCCATCCAGGTCCTGGAACAGGCCCTGCGCAACCTGGCCGCCATGCTATCGGCCCAGGAGTGACCCCTCTTTTTTCCTTTCTCCATTTGCCCGTAACTTTTGCCTGGCTTTTCCGTCATCATCCAGTAGCAAGGGGATCGTTCGACGGCGAGCATCATTGGGTGCGCCTGGTTTGAGAGATACGGTGCAATTCGTTCCTGGAGGGAACCCCTCCATCAGGGACGCATCCAACATCAGCCAACCCGCTCGCTGAGGCAAGTTCGGTCAGGTCCCTCTACCTGGCCGTCACGACACAAATTTCGCATATTGCAATTTCTGGCCGATGCCACGCCCATAGGCGCTCAAGTGGTGTTCGTATAGGCATCGTTCGGAAAAAATAGATGATAAAATTGGGTATTGCATCCACAAATATGGAGTGTTATACTGTGGCGCAACCTGCCACAGCCCTGGAGTGGAGCACCACATCGGTGCACGGGTCCGCCATCCGATCTGGAGAGTGCGGGTGGCCGGTCCGAATGGAGAGCGCGAGCCGCCTCAGGCTATGACGTGAAGGAGGGTATTCCAGATGTTGACGATCGTTCGCAATTATGTTGGATCTCGGGCCGGCCTGCCATCCTGGCTGCAACGTTTCCTGCGGGGCTCGCCAGGTCGGCGGAAGCTGGTCAGCCTGCTGGCTGCCGTGACCCTGGTGGCCACGTCGGTGCTGGCAGGTACGGTGGCCATGACCTGGGGATCGGCCCAGGTGGATGTGTTGGCCAACGGCAGCTTTGAGCAGGGCTTCACCAGCATCCCGGGCTGTGGCGTGGTGGGGGCGCACTGGGGCTGCTTCACCAATGGCGGCCTGGCCTCCTATGGCTTCTACGACGATCAGTGGGAGCGGGTGGTCTTCGACGGCAAGCACAGCCAGCTGATCGAGATCAACACCAAGGATTTCCCGGCCGCCGATCCGGACCGGTATGCCGGCATCTATCAGACGGTGCGGGTGGTTCCCAACGGCACCTACAAGTTGAGCCTCAAAGGCATCATCCGTACTACGGAGATGGAGGGCGACCCCTGGCGCTATCGGGTCCAGGTGGGCTGGACCAAAGGGCCCAAGGCCGACTGGACCCAGGTCATGAACTGGGAGGATGTGGGCTGGAACACCTACTACCCCCGCACCGAACCGGGCGCGTTCAGCGATTTTCAGACCATCCTCCGGCCCGAGGCGGAGGTCATCACCCTCTACGTTCGGGTCTGGAAAAAGTGGGGCGTGGCCTTTCAGGAGTTGGACGTGAACCTGGACGCCATCTCCCTGGTGGGGCCGGCGCCGGGCATGCCAAAGCCTCAGAAGCCCTCCATGGGGACTGGAGGACCGGTCAAGCCCATGGGGCAGGCTGGCCCCATGGATATGCCCATGAGGCCGGAGCCGGGCGTCTGCGCCGGGCCGGAGTTGATCTACAACGGCAACTTTGAGCGAGGCTTCAACCGGGTGGCCCTGGGGGATGTGGGCCGGGGCTGGGGTGCCTTCACCAACGGCGGCGCCGCCAACTACGGCTTTTATGACGAGCAGTGGGAGCGGGTGATTGCCGACGGGCAGCACGGCCAGCTGATCGAGATCAACACCAAGGGGCTCTACCCGACCGATCCGGATCGCTACGCCGGCATTTACCAGCACATCGGCGGCCTGAAGAAGGGGATGGTCTACGAACTCTCCCTGCGGGGGCTCCTGCGGGGTGAAGGGAACGAGGAGGATCCCTATCGCTTTGCCGCCCAATGGGGCATCAACCCGGGCAAGAACATCAACTGGCAGGATGTGAAACAGTGGGAAGAGATGGACCTGGGGCCCATTTATGCCCGCACCGAACCCGGCGCCCTGGGCAGCTACACGGCCCGCTTCGTGGCCCCGGCCGACCACATTGTCCTCTTCATCCGCGGCTGGAAGAAGTGGGCCATCAGCCAGGTGGAGATGGACTTCAACCTGGATGCCATCAGCCTGCGGGCGTGCGGCGGCCAGGGCGGCCCCATGGCCGATCCCAAGCCCGGCAAGGATCCCTGGCCCGGGCAGGGGAACCAGTGCGTCTATGTGGTCAAGCCGGGCGATACCCTGGCGGCCATCGCCGCGGCCCTGGATGTGCCGGTTCAGGCCCTGATCAAGGCCAACGCCATCGCCAACCCCAACCTCATCTTCGTGGGCCAGAAGCTCCAGATCCCCGGGTGCACCATGGGGGCTGATGCCATGGGCCCAGCCATGGATGGCCCGGGCATGAAGCCGGACGGGGCCATGATGGGCATGGACGGGCCGCCGATGAAGTCGGATGGGCCGATGATGGGCATGGATGGGCCGTCCGGTCCCGACCATCCGGACCGGCGCTACGGCGGCCCCAGCATGGCCGACGGCCCGGCCGGCATGCAGGATCCCATGGAGCGTCGGGGGGCCGTCTACACGGTCAAAGCCGGTGATTCCCTGACTGCCATTGCCGCCCGGCTGGACGTGGACGTCTATGCCCTGGCCCGGGCCAATGGCATCCAGGACATCAACCTGATCTACGTGGGCCAGCAGCTTATGGTGCCGTAGGGAACTGCCCCCGAGCGGGCCGGGTCAATCACAGATCAAAAGAGAGGGCAGGCTGATTCCCTGCCCTCTCTTTTTGTCGTGTTCAGGGTAGTGGGTGATACGTGGTGCGTCAAGCGACGTGCCGGCCGATGGATTGGGAAGGCCCCTTGGGATACGCACCACGCAAGAAGCCATCGGTCGAGCTACGTCGGGCTCTATGGCGCAATCCGTGGAGCATCCTACTCCAGGGGGCTGAGCCAGCGGGTCGTCCCGTCCCCGTCTGCCGCCCATCCTTCGACGGTGCCGTCATCCGAACGGATCTGGTACCAGGTGTATCCATTGGCGGACTGGGGGCCGGCCAACACGGTGAATTCCTGCCCCTGGTTGACTCGGGTGAGCAGCGCGCCGTCGGTCCCGGGCAGGGCCCGCACGCTCAGCTGGGCGGTGGTCACCACCACCCGGTCGCCCACCCGGGGAGGTCGGTTGACAGGCTGTGGCTCTCCAATGCGGGGGGTGAGCCACTCGGTCTCGCCGTCTCCCTGGGCCACCCAGCCCACGTTGCCCTGGCCGTCATCCACCCGCCACCAGATGAAGCCATCGGCCGAGACCGGGCCCTCCAGTACCTGAACCAGCTGGCCGGTGCCCAGTTGCCCCAGGAGGCCACCGCTGGTGCTGGGGGCATCTCGGAAGTTGAGGCCAGCCGGTGCACTGACCCGGGCCGGCTGGCCTGCCGCCAGCGCGGTGCCCGGCACCGGTGTGGGCGTGAAGGTGGGGGTGGGGCCAGGCGGGGGCGTGGCCGGCGCCGGTGGCAACGGCGTCGGCAGCTCGGTCACCGGCGGCTCGGCCGGGGACGTGGGCGTGCTTGCCACTTCGGGCGGCAGGGTTGGCGTGGGCGTGGGGCGCGGGGCAAAGCTGCCACAGGCCAGGGTTGGCCCCAGCCACATCAACGAGAGCACCGCCAGCAGCCGCAGCCGCCAGAAGGTAGCCAATATCTGGGAAGCCCTTGGGTTCTGCGCAGTTGGTTTCATGCTGCCAGATTATAGTGCGATTTCACGGAAATGGCCATTCTCGTATCTGACTGCTGGCCGACGATTTACAGGGTGACGGCCTTCAGCCAGCGAATGTGGGGCAGGGCGGCGATCTCCGCCTGCAGCGCAGGCGGCGTCACCTCGTCGGTGCCCAGCACCATGATGGCTTCGGTGCGCGGGGCCCAGCGGCCCACGTGCATGAAGCTGATGTTGATGTCCGACTGGCCCAGGATGGTGCCCACCCGGCCGATGATCCCGGGGCGATCCTGGTGGGCCGAGATGAGCAGGTTGCCGGTGGCCGGGAAGTCCACCCACAGGTCGTTGATCCCCACAATGTACGGCTCCCCCTGGAGGACCGACCCCCGCAGGGTCCAGGTGTCGTTGCCGGCCGTGACCCGCAGGGTGAGCATGTTTTCGTAGCGGGCTTCGTGCTGGTGCTTCTTGCGCTCCACCAGGTTGATGCCCCGCCGTTCCGCCAGGAGGGTGGCGTTGACCAGGTTGATCCGAATGTTCAGCACATCGCTGAGGAGCCCCTTCAGGGCCGCCGCGTTGACGTAGGCCAGGTCAAAGTCTGCCAGGTGGCCGTGGGCGGTGATCTCCACGCTGCCGATGCCGTGGCCGCCCACCTGCTGGATGAAGCGTCCCATGCGCTCGGCCAGGTCGATGTAGGGGACCAGGAATTCCAGATCCTTGGGTGGGATGATGGGCGCGTTGACTGCGTAGCGGGCCGGCCGGTCGTTGAGGACGTCGATCACCTGCAGGGCCACGTCCTCGGCCACCTGTTCCTGGGCCTCGATGGTGCTGCCGCCCAGGTGGGGCGTGAGGATGATCTTGTCCGAGCGTCGGAGGGGGCTGTCCGGCGGTAGGGGCTCCTGTTCAAAGACATCCAGGGCCGCGCCGGCGATTTCCCCGGCCTCGATGGCCTCCACCAGATCCTGCTCGTTGATTACCCCACCCCGGGCCACATTCAGGATGCGGGCCGTGGGCTTCATCAGCCGCAGCTTGGCCCGGTCGATCAGGTTATGGGTCTGGGGGGTCAGGGGCACGTGGACGGTAACGAAGTCGGCCTCGGCCAGGAGGGTATCCAGATCCACCAGTCGCACACTTCGCTGGGCCGCGTATTCGCTGCTGACGTAGGGGTCATAGGCGATGCAGGTCATGCCCAGCCCCTGGGCCCGGCGTACCACTTCCTGGGCCACCCGGCCCAGGCCCACGGTCCCCAGGACCTTGTCCCGCACTTCCACGCCCATGAACTGGCTGCGTTTCCAGAGGCCCGCCCGCACGTGGGCGTCGGCCTGGGGGATGTGGCGGGCCAGGGCCATGAGCATGGCGATGGTATGTTCCGCGGCGGCCACCACGTTGCCGGTGGGCGCGTTCACCACCACGATGCCGGCCTGGGTGGCCGCTTCCACGTCGATGTTGTCCACGCCCACGCCGGCTCGGGCGATCACCCGCAGGCGCTTGCCCGCCTGGATCACCTGGGCCGTCACCGTGGTGCTGCTGCGCACCAGCAGGGCGTCATATTCGGGAATGGCAGCCAGCAATTCGTCCGGGGATAGCCCGGTGCGGATGTCCACCTGAATGCCCGGCGCCTCCCGCAGGGGAGTCAAGCCAGATTCCGAGAGGGAATCGGCCACCAGTACTTTGAAGATCGGGGTCTCAGCATCCATAGACGTTTCCGTTCTAACCTATTGGGGTTCTCTCACATGCTTTCCGGCGCCCGCACGCCCATCAGGCGCAACACCTTGGCCAGGACAATGCGGGTGGCCCGGCTTAACAGCAGCCGCGCCCGGCTCAGGGCCGGGTTCTCCGGATCTACCACCTTGCAGTCCCGGTAGAAGGCGTTGAAGATGCGGGCCAGATCGATGGCGTAGTAGGGCAGGTTGTGGGGGGAGAGCTTGTCCACCGCCAGGTCGATCTGTTCCTCCAACTCCAGCAACTTCCGGATCAAGGCCAGCTCGGAGGGGTGGGTCAACAGCGACAGCACGGCCCGGTCCTCGTCGGTGACCGGCCCGGAGACGTCAAAGCCTTCCTCCTGGGCTCGGGCCAGGATGGAGCAGATGCGGGCGTGGCTGTATTGGACATAATAGACCGGGTTCTCGTTGCTCTGGGCCACCGCCAGGTCCAGGTCGAACTCGATGGTGGCTTCCGGGCTGCGGGTGAGGAGGTTGAAGCGCAGCGCGTCGGCGCCCACCTCGTCCACCACGTCGTTGATGGTGAGGAGGTTGCCGGCCCGCTTGCTGAGCTTGACCTCCTGGCCGTCCCGGACCAGCTTCACCAGGTCGTACATGAGGATGACCAGCCGGTTGGGATCCAGGCCGAAGGCCTCCATCATGGCGGCCATGCGGGGCACGTGGCCCTGGTGGTCCACAGCCCACACATTCACCACCCGGTCGAACTTGCGGCGCAGGAATTTGTCGTAGTGGTAGGCGATGTCGCTGGCGAAGTAGGTGGGGGCGCCGTTGGAGCGGATGACCACCTCGTCCTTCTGGTTGTTCGCATAGCGACTGGCCCGAAACCAGACGGCCCCGTCCCGCCGGACCAGGTCGCCCTTTTCCTCCAGGTAGCGGAGGGCTTCCTCCACCAGGCCTTCGTCGTGGAGGCTCTGCTCGCTGAACCAGTTGTCGAACTCCACGCCAATGCGCCGGAGCTCTGCCTTCAGCTCTTCGATGATGAGCTCGCGGCCCAGCTGTTTGATTTCTGCGATGGCCTGCTCCCGGTCCAGGTGGAGCAGCCGGTCGCCCACCCGCTCCTGGATCTTGCGGGCGTAGTCGATCATGTATTCGCCGGGGTAGCCTCCTTCGGGGAGGGGAACATCCTGGCCGAACAGTTGCGCGTAGCGAGCGTAGAGGCTCTCGGCGAAAAGCTGAAACTGGGTGCCGGCGTCGTTGACATAAAACTCGCGCTGGACCTCATAGCCGGCTGCCTCCAACACGTTGGCCAGGGTGTCGCCCAGCACTGCGTTGCGGGCGCCGCCATAGTGGATGGGGCCGGTGGGGTTGGCGCTGACATACTCCACCTGCCAGCGCTGGCCCTGGCCCCGCTGGATGTTGCCGTAGGCGTCGCCGGCCTCCACAATGGTGGCCACCTGTTGCTGGAGCCAGCCCTCGGCCAGGCGGATGTTGATGAAGCCCGGCCCGGCCAGGGAGACCTCGCCGATGATCTCGCTGGACGGGAGGTGCTCCACAATGGCCTGGGCGATCTGGCGGGGATTGACCTTGTCGCCGGTGGCCTGGCGGATGGCAGACGCGGCCACCAGGGCCACGTTGCTGCTGTAGTCGCCGTGCTCGGGTTGTTTGGGGCGCATCACCTCCACGGGCGGCAGGTCGAAGGTGGGCAGACTGCCATCGGCCTGGGCCGCCTGAATCGCCTGTTGGATGAGTTCTTTCAGTTGATCCCGTAACATGGGTTCTGGCTTTCGTCTCTGTTTTCCGCTTTCACCGGTTTTTTTTAGGGCGCTCTCCTGGGCTTTCCACCCATGGAACCCGTGAGGCCGCTGGCCAGCGACCTTCAACCTGGGACGCCCCTCTTTGGTCCAAACCCTAGTACAGTCTGGCGTAAATACCGCGGCAGTAATTCGGCGGCACGACCTCTGGTGGCAACCATCGGCGAATTTCTGCCGGGATTTACTAGGCCACCGGCTCCAGGTTGTACCAGTCGGGGCCCACCTCCACATCCACCTTCAGGGGCACGGAGAGGGGGTAGGCCGTCTCCATCACCTCCCGCACCAGGTCGGCCACCGGTTTTCGTTCCGCCTCGGGCAGCTCCAACACCAACTCATCGTGGACCTGAAGCAACATACGGGCCTGGTAGCGCTCCTCCTGGAGGCGTCGGTGGAGGCGGATCATGGCGATCTTCATGATGTCGGCAGCGGTGCCCTGGATGGGCGCGTTGATGGCGGCCCGTTCCACGGCCTGGCGCTGGTTGTGGGGCAGGCGTCGGTTCTGCAGCTCGGGGAAAAAGCGCTTGCGGCCCAGCAGCGTCTCCACATAGCCCTGGCTGTTGGCCTTCTCGATGGTTTCGGCGATGTACTGGCTCACCCGGGGATAGGTGGCGAAGTACTGGTCCAAAAATTCCTGGGCCTGTTGCGGGCTCATCTCCGTGCGGCTGCTCAGGCCAAAGGCGCTCACCCCGTAGATGGTGGCGAAGTTGATGGTCTTGGCCAGGCCCCGCTGCTCCCGGGTGACCTGGTCGATGGGCACGCCGAAGAGCCGGGAGGCGGTGGCGGCGTGGATGTCCTGGTCCGCCTGGAAGGCTTCGATGAGGGCCGGCTCCTGGGTGATGTGGGCCAGGATGCGCAGCTCCACCTGGCTGTAGTCGGCCGAGAGGAGCAGCCAGCCCGGCGGCGCGATGAAGGCCCGCCGGATCTCCCGGCCGATCTCGGTGCGGATGGGAATGTTCTGGAGATTGGGGTTGCTGGAGCTCATGCGCCCGGTGACCGCGCCCGTCTGGTTAAAGCTGGTGTGGACCCGTCCCGTCTCGGGGTTTACCAGCGCGGGGAGCGCGTCCACGTAGGTGCTGCGCAGCTTTTCCAGCTGCCGATGTTCGAAAATGATCTCCAGGACCCGTCGCTGTTGGTCGGTGAGCCCCTCCGCGAGGGCTAGCTGCTCCAGGGTGCCCACCGCGGTGCTGATGAAGCCGCTGCTGGTGCGGCGCAGCCCTTTGGTGGGGAAGCCCAGCTCCTCAAACAACACCTGGCTGAGCTGCTGGGTGCTGCGCAGGTTGAACTCGTGGCCCACGATCTGGAAGAGCTCCGCCTCCAGCTCGGCCAGGCGCTTGCTCAAGTCTTGGGACATCTGGGCCAGGAACTCCACATCCAGCAGGACGCCGGCCATCTCCATGTCGGCCAGCACCGGCAGCAGGGGAAGCTCAATTTCGGTGTAGAGGGACCACATGCCTGCTTCCCGCAGGCGGGGTTCCAGCCGGTCGAAGATCTGGATGGTGGCGTCCACATCTGCGCCACAGTAGGCCGCGGCCTGGTGGATGGGCACCTGGTCCATGGTGAGCTCTTGCCCAGAGGATCCCCGTCGGCGGCCGCGGCCGCTGCCGATGAGCTCGCTCAGCTCGGTCATCTGCCAGCCCAGCTCATGGGCGGCCTGGTTTTTGAGCCCCAGGCTGCGGCTGGCCGGGTCCAGCAGCCAGGCCATGGTCATGGTGTCGTGGATGTCGCCGGCCACGTCCAGGCCATGGCGGCGGCAGACAATGAGGTCGTACTTGCCGTTGTGGGCGATTTTAGGCAGTTCTCCGTTGCCCAGGTACGGTTCCAGCCGTTCTTTGACCATCTCCCAGGCGAGCTGCGGCCCTTCCTGGTGGCCCACCGGGATGTAGGCGGCCTGACCGGGAGCCCAGGCCAGGCCCAGGCCCACCAGCCGCGCCTGCATGGCATCGGTGCTGGTGGTCTCCACGTCGAAGCTCAGGCGGCCGGCCTGGGCCAGGGCCTCCAGGAGTTGCGCCAGGCTTTGGTCGTCCTGGACGCAGAGGTAGGGGGAAGGGCCGACGTCCTCACCGGCCGGTGTCTCTGGGGTGAAGAGGGCCAGTTGCCCCTGGCCGTTGGTGCCGTTTTGCGGCGTCTCCTCCAGGTTGGGCAGCTCCCGGAGGAGGCTGCGAAATTCCAGCTCGTTAAAGAGCTCGATGACCGCCTGGCGGTCGTAATCCTGCAGGCGGCACGTTTCCAGATCGAAGGAGAGGTCCAGATCGGTGTGGATGGTGACCAGGCGCTTGTTGCGTTCCACCTGTTCCCGGTACTCCAGGAGGTTCTGCCGGGTTTTGGGGCCGCTGACTTCGTCGATGTGGGCGTAGAGGTTGTCGATGTCGCCGTACTGGCTGAGCAGCTTGATGGCCGTCTTTTCACCGATGCCAGGCACGCCGGGGATGTTGTCCGAGCTGTCGCCGGTGAGGGCCTTGACATCCACCAGCTGGTGGGGTTCCAGCCCGTATCGCTCCCGGAATTCCTCCAGGCCCACGATGACCGTCTCCGGGTTGGGGCCGCCCCGGGTGTAGAGGATGCGGATCCGCTCGTCGATGAGCTGGAACATGTCCCGGTCGCCGGTGAGGATGAGGACATCCAGCCCCTGGGCGGCCGCCTGGCGGGCCAGGGTGCCCAGGATGTCATCGGCTTCGAAGTTGGGGTAGGTGATGACGGGGATGTTGAAGGCGCGCAGGAGTTCTTCGATGCGGCCCATCTGGACGCGCATCTCGTCGGGCATCTGATCCCGGGTGGCCTTGTAGTCCTGAAATTCCGCGTGTCGCCAGGTCTCGCCGCTGTCGAACGCGGCGGCCACATAGTCCGGCCGGTATTCCTTCAGGATGCTGATCAGCTTGCGGGCGAAGCCGTAGACCGCGGTGGTCGGTTCCCCCTGCCGCGTGGAGAGGGGCGTCTTCAGCCCGAAGAAGGCCCGATAGGCCTGGGAATGGCCGTCGATCAGTAGTAAGGTTGCCATGGTCCTTTCCCGTCCGCTCATCTTGTCCCGCCCGTTTCCCTGCCAATGGCAAGAGGGCGGCCCTGTCCGGTCCCCTGCCCAACCGGGCTGGCGCCCGTGGGCGGTCGATGAGCCCTTCCCCTTTCGTCAGACCGCTCGTCAGACCGCGTTTGTCTGGCGTTTGTCTGGCCGCGTCTGTCCGGTTCTGCCTGTCCGATCGTGGCGGGAATGCCCGGGCGCTTGCTCAGCCCTCCTCGACGGCCAGATCGCCCTGATCCACCAGGGCCTTGATCTGGGGGATCTTCAAGATGGCGCGCAGGGTCCGCATACGCCGGCCGGCATCCAGGCGGACGCGCCCGGCAGGCAGCTCCAGGATGTAGTTGTTGCGGGTGCGGTTCACCAGCACGATGATCTCGTCTGGATCTTCCATCCAGGTGGTGTCTGACTTCTTCATGGTGACTACCCTGTCCATGGTTTCCACGGTGCTCTCCACTGTCATGTGAATGTTGCGGGTCCAGCCCTGGCCGTTCTGGCAGGATCTTGACCATTGTACAGTTGTGCCGGAGGTTTGACAAAATTCTCCCGGACAGTCTGTGCCCTGTTTCACAACCGGCCTTTGGTGGGCAGTGGGTGTCCATCCTGGCTACTGGCTGGCTGCTCTGGCCGGGCCAGGAAGGCTTCCCAGGCCTGCCAGAGGGCCACTCCCGCCATGAGCCCATACCCGCCGGCGTAGATGGCCAGGAACGGGATGGACCACCAGCGTCCCAGGTAGGCAGCCAGCCCGATGGCGGCCAGGGCGTAGAGGGCCAGCCCCAGCTCGATGAAGGTGCCGACTTCCAGGGGGAGGCGGTAGCGGCTCTGCTGCCAGCCATCGCCGGCCCGCTGCACGTGGAATTTGGGCGTACGGAGGAACTGGCTGTGGTGGCCCAGCAGGCCCTGGGCCACGGCCAGGGAATTGTTGAAGCTGAGGCCGGTGCCCAGCAGCATCAGAAAGGGCAGGCGCGCCCAACGCCAGAACCAGCTTCGGGGATGGAGCTGGCGCTGGGCCGTGGCATAGAGCAAGGGCGGCCCCAGGGAAGTGAGGCTCAGGAAGGAGAGGGGCGCAGCCGGGTCCACGCCCAGGGCCATGAGGGGCAGCGAGAGGAGCACCATGGCCAGGAGCAGCGGGTGGATCAGGTAGCTGCCCAGGTGGGCCAGGGCGGCCAGCCGGGTGACCAGGGGCCAGCCGCTGCGCCAGACCGGCCTGGCCAGTTTGCGGAGGGCCTGGACGCTCCCCTTGGCCCAGCGGAACTGTTGCCGTTTGAAGGCCGAGAGCTGGGGGGGGATTTCAGCCGGGGCCTCCACGCTGTTGAGGTAGAGGGCCTGCCAGCCGGCCAGTTGGGCCCGGTAGCTGAGATCCAGGTCTTCGCACAGGGTGTCGCTCTGCCACTGTCCCACCGCTTCATCTTCGATGCAGGCCCGACGCCAGATACCGGCCGAGCCATTGAAACCGAAGGGGTAGCCCGCGGCCTGCCGCCCGGCCTGCTCCACCACGAAGTGCCCGTCCAGGGCCAGGGCCTGACAGCGGGTGAGCAGGGAGTAGTCGGCGTTCAGGTGGCCCCAGCGGGCCTGAACAAAGCCCAGGCGTGCATTGGCCTCGTCCAGGAAATAGGGGACGGTACGCTGCAGGAAGTTGGCAGGCGGCATGAAATCCGCGTCGAAGATGGCGATGAACTCGCCCCGGGCCAGGGGCAGGGCGTGGGCCAGGGCGCCGGCCTTGTAGCCCTGGCGAGAGGCCCGGCGGATCACCGTCACCTGGCGGCCGGCCCGGCGCCAGCGGGCAGCACAGCGTTGGGCCAGCGCGGTGGTCTGATCGTCGGAGTCGTCCAGGACCTGGATTTCCAGCTTGTCGCTGGGGTAATCCAGGCGGGCGCAGGCGTCGATCAGGCGCTCCACCACGTGATATTCGTTGTAGATGGGCAACTGGACGGTGACCGTGGGCCAATCCTGGTCTGGGGTGGGGCGTCTGCAGGGTGGTTTCTCCTGGTAGCGACGGTAGTGCCAGCTCAGCCAGAGGGCGTGGAAGCCGTAGAGGGCCAGGCCGATCACCGAGAGGGCATATGCGATCTGCAGCAGAACCACCAGCAAGGTGTGCATTGGGATCACCTACGACAATCTGGCATCAAAGTGCGTTCAAAAAAAAAGCCGACGATAGCCCGCCAGCTCACAAACGCACAGTATAGCGGATGGACAGAGAAGGGGCCAAATCGGCCTGTGGGAGGGATCGAGCCGTTGTCTGGAGTTTGGTATACTCGATGGCGGCCCGCGCTTATGTTATACTTAAAAGCAACGGGCTCACTTTTACCGCTCTGCTATCACTTGCATCCACCCTTTGCATCCACATCCATTGGTCCAGCACGCTGTTGTGAAAGGAATGTCATGAACCAGAGCATGGACAACAACAAGCCTGATGCCGCCTCCTCAGAAAGCGCTTCATTGCCGCCGGCCATCTCCCAGGAAGAGTTCCAGGCGGTCGTGGAGATGATCGGGCCGGACGAACCGGATCTCATGGTGGAACTCATTGACACCTACCTGGAGGAGTCCGGGATGCTGGTTGAGACGCTCCTGCAGCCCCCGCGTGAGGACAATCAGGAGGCCAGGCTGCGCGCGGCCCACAGCCTGAAATCCAGCAGCGCCAGCCTGGGCGCGCTGCACCTCTCTCGTCTCTGTGCGGATCTGGAGGCTTACCTGCGGGGGCGAGGTGGTGAGCTGGACGAGGAGCGCCAGGTTCAGCAAATTGTGGCTGAGCGGGAGCGGGTTGTGCTGGCGCTCCAGGCCGAGAAGGCCCGGCTCCAGCAGTCGTAGCCCGGCCTCTCTCCACCGTTGGCGCCAGCCCGGCGTCCCGTCTGGCAGTGCAGGCCGGCCATGGGACCAGTGGCGCAGGCTGGCCAGCAGGGAACAACCGCAGACCGGCCTGGCTGCCGATCCACGTTGCAGGCCCACCCACAGACAGAGAGGGCAGCCCCTGCAGGGGCTGCCCTCTCTGTCGTGATGCGAATCGGTGACGGTCGACTTTGGGATGGTAGCGAGGCCGATTCCGCGGCGAGCCGGGAGCGTGCCCGGGCTATCGTTCCTGCTCGGCGGCCTTGCTGGCGGCGATGATCTCGTCCATCAGGTGCCGGGGGACCGGTTCGTAGTGGTCGAATTCCATGGTGTAGACGCCCCGACCCTGGGTCATGGAGCGCAGGTCCGTGCCGTAGCGGAGCACCTCGGCCAGGGGCACCAGGGCCCGGATGACCGTGCGGTTGTTCTTCTGCTCCATCCCCAGAACTCGACCCCGCCGGGTGTTGAAGTCGCTCATGACGTCGCCCATGTACTCTTCGGGCACGGTCACTTCGATGCGGTAGATGGGCTCCAGGAGCACGGGATTGGCCTGTTGAACGGCCAGCTTGAAGACCTCCCGCCCGGCTGTCTGGAAGGCGATATCCTTGGAGTCCACCGGGTGTTCCTTGCCGTCGTAGACCACGGCCTTGACATCCACCACCGGGTAGCCGGCGATGACCCCCTGCTCCATCACCTGGCGCACCCCTTTCTCGATGGAGGGCAGGAAGACGCTGCTGATGGCGCCCCCGAAGACTTCGCTCACGTACTCAAAGCCGGCGCCGGTCTCCAGGGGCTCCACCCGCATGTGGACCTCCGCAAACTGGCCGGCACCGCCGGTCTGCTTCTTGTGGCGGTATTGGGCCTGGGCCACCTGGCTGATGGTCTCCTGGTAGGGCACCTTGGGGATGGAGGTTTCCACCTTGACGCCGTAGCGCTGCTCCAACCGCTGGACAGCCACGTCCACGTGGGTTTCGCCCATGCCCTGCAGGACGTTCTGCTTGGTGGCGGTGACATACTCCAGCCGCAAGGTGGGGTCTTCCTCGGCAAGGGCTGCCACCGAATGGCCCATCTTGGCGCTGTCCGCCTGGGTGGCCGGGGTGATGGCCACCGAGTAGAGGGGTTGGGGATACTCCGGCTTGGGAATGGTGATGGGCGCAGCGGGTGTGGTCAAGGTGTCGCCCGTGACCAGATCATCCAGCTTGGTGATAACGCCGATGTCGCCGGCCACCAGTTGATCCGTGGGCTGCAGGTCCTTTCCCCGGGCCACGAAGAGGTTGCTGCAGCGGGCTTCGTTGCCGGTGCGGGCGTTGATGAGGCGCTCCTCTTTGTGGATGGTGCCGGAGAAGACCCGCACATAGTTCATGCGGCCCACGTAGCGGTCGATGATGGTCTTGAAGACCTGGGCGGCGATGGGGCCGTTGGGATCATTGGTGAGTTCGATTTCCTCGCCGTTTTGGGTGGCCTTGATACTTCGTTCGGTGGGTGCGGGCACGTAGCGGCCCAGGGCTTTGAGCAGCCGTTCCATGCCGATGCCCTTGACCGCGGAGCCGCAGTAGACAGGCACGATGGTGCACTCCTTCACCCCCTGATGCAGGCCCCGGCGCACCTCCTCGGGCGTCAGCTCTTCCCCGTCCAGATATTTCATGATGAGCTCGTCGTCGGTTTCGGCTGCGGCCTCCACCAGGGCCATGCGGGCTGCTTCCACTTCATCGGCCATCTCTTCGGGGATGGGGGCCTCCTTGCCCTCCGGCCCCAGGTACGCCTTCATGCTCACCAGGCTGACGACGCCCCGGAAGTTTTCGCCCTGGCCGATGGGCAACTGCATCGGGATGATGGTGGCGTCGCTGAAGGTCTCCCGCAGGCTCTCCACTGCCTTCTGGAAGTTGGCGTTTTCCCGGTCCATCCGGTTCACGAAGACGATGCGGGGTTTATTCAGATTCTGGAGGCGTTCCCAGGCCAACTCTGTGCCCACTTCCACGCCGGCCACTGAATCCAACAGGACCAGACCGGCTTCGGCCACGTGGAGGGCGCTGATGACCTCTCCCACGAAGTCCAGGTAGCCAGGCGCATCCAGGAGGTTGAACTTCAGGTTGCCGTGTTCAATGGGAATCACCGACAGGTTGATGGAAATCCCGCGGCGATGCTCTTCCGGGTCCCAGTCGGAGACGGTGGTCCCATCCTCGACGCGGCCCAGCCGGGTGATGACTTTGGTGTGGTAGAGCAGCGCCTCGGTGAGGGTCGTTTTGCCGGATCCACTGTGGCCCAGGATGGCCACATTCCGGATCTGGTCTGTCTGAAACTTCGCCATAAATCCTCCTACGACAGCGTGTTTGGGTGCTCGAATGTTGTCATCGGCCCAAGAGAGGGATCAGGTCGGATTGGCCGATTCAAGAAATGGTATGGTCAGGTATGGAGGGCCGTGCAAAGGTGCCTGGCAGGCAGTTGACGTTCGACCTGTCTGGCCGATGGCACCATTCAAGCGCATCGTCCCAATGGCAGACAAACCTTCAGGTCGCCGATCCATGTATATTTTATTGCCTTCCAGGGCATGGGCGAACATCGGTGATATGAACCCAGGGTCGATTGTACAGAAAAAGCATTTGGATGTCAACGAAGGGGCAGGGGCTGTGGTCATATCGTTCAATTGTTTGACATTTCACGGGCGTTTGTGATATGATAGTTGCATACCGATTAAAACGTTTTATTTCCGCCAGCCACCCCACGGCCGCCCCTCCCTGCAGGCGAATCGCGTGGGTGGCTTCCTTAGATCGGTATTCCAATGTTTCCCCGCAAAGGAGGTTGACCGTATGGACAGGTATCTTCGTCGTTTGGGGCTGATGCTGGGGGTAATGGCCCTGGCTCTGCTATGGGCGGGCTGTGCGCCCGTTGGCTCTCCTGCAGCCACTTCTGGCTCTGCGCAGGAACCGGTGACGTTGACGTTCTGGAACATGCCCTTTGTCACCCAGGAGGTTTCCCCTGCCTACGTGGCGCAGTGGGAGGAGGCCGTCCGGACTGCCCTGCCCAACGTTCGGGTGGACACATTCTATGGGCCAGGGAAGTATAAGGATCAACGGGACAAGTTCCTGTTGCAGGCTGAAAGTGGAACGCCGGATGTCATCGAAGGTCTGCTGGAGGACACGGCGGTTTACGTGCAGCGAGGGCTGATTGAACCCCTGGATGAGCGTTTTGCCGCCTGGGAAGATAGCAGCCAGTTTGTGGAAAGCACCCTGGAGCCCCTTCGCATCAACGGCAAGTTGTGGGGCATCCCCTACAACACCAATGCCCGGGCCATGATCTATCGCAAGGATATCTTTGAAGAGCACGGCCTGGAGGTGCCCAAGACCTGGGGAGAGCTGATCGAAACGGCCCGCAAAATTACGGAGCTGACCAATGGCGAAGTGCATGGGTTCTTCCTCTGCACCGAGGTGGGGGATCCCCGGGCCGCCCAGGAGTTCATGTCCTGGTACTATCAGGTCAGCGGCGGCCAGAACATGTTTGAGGTGGTCGATGGACAGGTCGAGTTCAAGGCAACTGTGGAGCAGCTTGAGCAGGTGTTGAGCCTGTACGATGCCCTCTTTGATGCGGAGAGCGTGCCTTACCCTGCCATCGATCCCAACGTGCGGGGAACCGGCTGGCCTGTGGAAGATCCGGGGTATGTGGCCGGCAAGTGGGCCATGGTGCCCATGGGGCCGTGGCTGTGGGGCCGCCGGGAAGAAGGGGAAGTGGCCAAGGACATCCTGGAAAATCGTACGGCCATTACCGCGCTGCCCGTGGCTGAAGGGGGCGTCCCGGCTACCTATCTAGAAGTGAAACCCATCATGCTGAACGCCTATTCCCGCCACAAGGATGAGGCCTGGGAGCTGATCAAGTTTATCACTTCCAAGGAGCAGATGGCCCTTTGGCTGGCGGATTCTGGCGGCATTCCGGCCCGTAGGGACTCGCTGGAAATGCCCCAGTTCACCGAAAGCGAGATCGGCTGGTGGATCCAGGGCTTTGCAGATCAACTGCCCATTGCCGTGGCCATGGCGCCCATCAACTGGGGGCCGGTCAGCGAAGCCAACCTGCGGGCGGTCAATTTCGTCATCTATGATGAGCAGACACCCGCCGAAGCAGCGCAGTGGCTCTACGATCAGATCATGACCTTGTTGGCCAATGGTGAACTGTAGGTAGCGGCGACACTGTTGATGGAGGAGCGGGAGGCGAAGGTCGTGGCAGGGAGGCCTTCGCCTCCCGATTCCCTGGAGATCACTGGCGCCGGGAGTGCGCTGTAGACCTTTGACAACACGTTGGAAGGCCTGACGATGCAAGAGCGCTACAAGGGGTTGCTCCTGATTTTGCCCAGCCTGCTGGTCATGGCGCTGTTCACCGTTTATCCCCTGGTGGATGGGCTGCGCATGGCTTTCACCAACGCCAATTTGCTGCGGGATGATGTGCGTTATGTGGGGATGGACAATTTTCGGCGGATGCTCCAGGACGATGTCTTTTGGATCTCCCTGTACCACTCGGTGTTGCTCACGGTGGTGGTGGTCCTCTTACAGCTCATCGGCGGGCTGATCCTGGCCTCGGCCATGCGGCAGGACCTGCCGGGGATGGGTTTTTTCAAGAGTATCATCATGGCCAGTTGGGTGATCCCGGTTGCGGCGACGGTGATCATGTTCAAGTTCATGGCCCAGCCCGATGTGGGGTTGATCAACATCCTTCTGCGCAGCGTTGGCCTGGAACGGCTCAATAAGTATTGGCTAGGGGATCCCCAGGTGGCCTTGCCCTTTATCATGATGCTCCACCTCTGGCGTAATGTGCCGTTTTACGGGGTGGCCTTTTTGGCGGCCATGCAGGCCATTCCCCGGGCTCAATATGAGGCGGCCGAAATCGACGGGGCCAATGCCTGGGATCGTTTTCGTTATGTGACCCTGCCCGGTATCCGCAACATGATTGTGGTCATGGTGACCATCCACGTGCTGTGGACCTTCAACAACTTTGATTTTGTCTACCTGGCTACCGGGGGAGGGCCGGTGAATGCCACCGATGTCCTGCCGGTCTATGTCTACCGCCTGAGTTGGAACAGTTACAGCATCGGCTATGCCTCCAGCGTTGGCACCGTCATGCTCATTTTGTTGATGCTCTACTTTGTCGTTTACGTTCGCCTTTCGGAAAGGCAGGCCAGGTGAACCGTGCGCAGTCGAAGATACACGCGGCTCCTCCACGCCGGTTTGGCGTATCTGGTGGTCCTGAGCGCGTTGCTCTTCTTTATCGTGCCCATGTTGTGGATCATCTACACGTCTTTCCGCACCCAGGAGTCCATTTTCACCGGCCGGGTGTTGACGCCCTGGTCGACGTATACCCTTGAAAACTATCGCACCATCCTCTCGGTGACCGACTTTCCCTTATACTTTTGGAATTCGTTCAAAATCGCGGCCACGGTGACGTTACTTTCCCTCGCCTGCTCCATCACAGGCGCCTATGGGCTGAGTCGCTTTGATATTCCAGGCCGGCAGCCCTTGCTGTTGGGCATCTTCTCCACCCAGATGTTCCCCCAGGTGCTGTTGGTGATTCCGATTTATCTCATTATTGTCTCGTTGTTCCTGTTGGACACGGTCATCGGGGTGGTGTTGGGGCAGATGATCCTGGTCTTGCCCTTTCAGATGTGGATGCTGGCGGGCTACTTCGATAACGTGCCCCGGGAGATCGACGACGCGGCCAGCATTGATGGCTGTAACATCCTGCAGCGCCTGATCTACGTGATCTTACCCGTGGCAGCCCCGGGGATCATGGTAGCCGCGTTTTTCTCCTTTGTGGTTTCCTGGGGTGACTATCTGATCGTCTCCATCGTGACCCAGAGCCAGCGCACGGCTACCCTGACGCTCATCATCCAGCGCCTCTCCTCCGCCCTGTTGATCCGGTGGGGGCAGGTGGCGGCCGCCACGGTGCTCACCATCGTGCCCACCGTGCTGCTCTTTTCCTTCGTCCAAAGGCGGCTGGTGGAGGGGCTCACGGCAGGGGCGGTCAAGGGCGAGTGAGGCCGGACGCCCCTGGCTGTGTCCCTGCCCGTTCCCAATTTTCGCCATCGGCCCGGATTGGGTGACAATAGAGCCACAGACGGATATTTCCGCCTGTCCCTGTCAGCCATCCGAAAACGATACCAGTCAAACGATACCAGCCAAAACCATCCCAGTCAGCAAATGAGTAAAGGAGAAGATACCGTGAAACCTGTAACCCTGGGTCTCATCGTGGGGAATCGGGGCTTTTTCCCAAGCCACCTGTGCGAGACAGGCCGGGCAGAGGTGCTGCAGGTCCTCTCCGATGCCGGCATCAACGTGGTCACCCTCTCGCCCGAGGACACCACCTACGGCAGCATCGAAAGCCTGGAGGATGCCCGCAAGTGTGCCGAGCTCTTCGACCAGCACCGCAAGGAGATCGACGGCGTCTTGGTCACCCTGCCCAACTTCGGCGACGAGCGGGCCATAGCCAACGCCCTGCGCTGGTCCGGCCTGAACGTGCCCGTCCTCATCCACGCCTTCCCCGACGACGCGGAAAACATGACCATCGCCGACCGGCGGGACAGCTTCTGCGGCAAGATGTCGGTCTGCAACAACCTGCGCCAGTACGGCATCCCCTACAGCCTGACCACCCTGCACACCGTCTCGCCCAGTCACCCTTCCTTCCAGCAGGACCTGGCCAACTTCGTCGCTACCTGCCGGGTCACCAGCAGCCTGCGGGGGCTGCGTCTGGGCGCCCTGGGCGCCCGCCCGGCCGCCTTCAACACCGTCCGCTACAGTGAGAAACTGTTGGAAGAGAACGGCATCAGTGTCGAGACGCTGGATCTCTTCGAGCTCTTCGGCTGGGTCAACGCCATGGCGGACGACGACCCGGCGGTCCAGGCCAAGCTTCAGGCCATCCAGGACTACGTACAGACGGCCAACGTGCCGGGCGATTCCCTGGTGAAGATGGCCAAGTTCGGCGTGGCCGTGGACAACTGGATGCAGGAGAACCGGCTGCAGGCTTCTGCCATCCAGTGCTGGACGGCCATGGAAGAGTTCTTCGGCGTGGTGCCCTGCACCCTTATGAGCATGATGAGCAACGACCTGATCCCCAGCGCCTGCGAGGTGGACATCATGGGCGCCCTGGCCATGTACGTCCTGGCCCAGGCCAGCCAGAAGCCCAGCGCCATTGTGGACTGGAACAACAACTACGGCGACGATCCCGACAAGGGGGTGGTCTTCCACTGCAGCAACCTGCCCCGGGACATCTTCAAGCAGGAAGGGGAAGATCAGCCCAGCATGTTCTACCAGGAGATCATCGCCGGCACCGTGGGCGCCGAGAACACCTACGGCACCATCTACGGCCGCATCAACCCCAACGCCTTCACCTACCTGCGCATCAGCACCGATGACGGCACCGGCACCATGCGGGCCTATGTGGGCGAGGGCGAGTTCACCGACGATCCCCTGCTGACCTTTGGCGGCTACGGCGTGGTGCGGGTGCCCGAGTTCCAGAAGCTGCTCCAGTACATCTGCAACAACGGCTTCGAACATCATGTCTCGGTCAACCCCTCCCAGACAGCCGCCGCCGTCCACGAGGCCCTCACCAAGTACAAGGGTTGGGACGTCTACCGGCATAGCTGAACGACCGGAGGATTTGGGCCGAGATTCCCTTCCTGCCACCGATGGAGGCGGGTTTCCCGGGCTCCATCGGTGGCCCATGACAGAATCAGGAGTGACTCAATGAGCCCCAAGTACGCCATCGGCATCGATTTCGGTACCGAATCGGGCCGGGCGCTGCTGGTCGACGTGGCCGACGGCCGGGAGATCGCCACCGCGGTCTACGAATACGCCAACGGCGTGATCGACGAAGCCCTGCCGGAAAGCGGCGTTCGCCTGGAGCCCGACTGGGCCCTGCAAGATCCCGACGACTACATCCGCACCATCCAACAGACAGTGCCGGCCGTCCTCCAGGAGAGTGGCGTCAGCCCCGACGATGTCATCGGCATCGGCATCGATTTCACCGCCTGTACCATGCTCCCCACCACCGCCGACGGCACTCCCCTGGCCCGGCTGCCCCAGTTCCGCAACCGGCCCCACGCCTGGGTCAAGCTCTGGAAGCACCACGCAGCCCAGCCCGAGGCCGACCTCATCAACCAGGTAGCCCGGGAGCGGGGCGAGCCCTGGCTGGACCTCTACGGCGGCAAGATCTCGTCCGAATGGTTCTTCAGCAAGGCCCTCCAGATCCTCCATGAGGATCCGGAAATCTACCACGCCGCCGACCGCCTCATCGAGGCGGCCGACTGGGTCATCTGGCAGTTGACCGGCCGGGAGACCCGCAACGCCTGCACCGCCGGCTACAAGGCCATCTGGCAAAAGGGCGAAGGCTTTCCCAGCCGGGATTACTTCGCCGCGCTCCATCCCGAGTTCGCCGACATCGTGGACACCAAGATGAGCCGGGAGATCATGCCCCTGGGCGCCAGGGCCGGCGGCCTGACCGAGGAGGCCGCCCGCTGGACCGGGCTGCGGCCGGGGACCGCGGTGGCGGTGGCCAACGTGGACGCCCACGTCACTGTGCCTGCCGCCCAGGCCACGGAACCCGGCATCATGACCATCATCATGGGCACCAGCAACTGCCACATGGTCCTGGGCACCGAGCGGGTGAAGGTGCCCGGCATGTGCGGCGTGGTGGAGGACGGCATCGTGCCCGGCTACTACGGCTACGAGGCGGGCCAGAGCGGCGTGGGCGACATCTTCGCCTGGTTTGTGGACCACGCGGTGCCGCCGGTCTACCATGAGGAAGCCCGGCGCCGGGGCGTCAACCTCCACAAATTGCTGGAGGAGGAGGCCGCCCGGCAGAAGCCAGGCCAACATGGCCTGCTGGCCCTGGACTGGTGGAACGGCAACCGCTCTACCCTGGTGGACGCGGAGCTGAGCGGCTTGCTGGTGGGCGCCACCCTGGCCACCACCGCACCCGACATCTACCGGGCCCTGCTGGAGTCCACGGCCTACGGCACCCGGGAGATCATCGAAGCCTTCACCCGCAACGGCGTCCCGGTCAACCGCATCGTGGCTGCCGGCGGCCTGCCCGACCGCAACCCCCTGCTCATGCAGATCTACGCGGATGTCACCAACCGGGAGTTCCGGGTGGTGCGCAGCGCGCTGGCCGGGGCCCTGGGCGCGGCCATGCACGGCGCGGTGGCCGCGGGGCCCGAGGCCGGCGGCTATGCCGACATCTTCGAGGCCTCCCGCCGCATGGGCGGCCTCAAGGATGTGGTCTATCGGCCCATCCCGGAGCACGTGGCCGTCTACGACCGCCTCTACGCGGACTACAGCACCCTGTACGACTATTTCGGCCGCGGCCACAACGACGTCATGAAACGGCTGCGCGCCCTGCGCCGGGAAGTATTGACTGGCTCCGGGGAGAGCGCATCCTGAGACCAGACAGGATTTGAGCATCCCATGTTGGACGCACTGAAAGAAGAACTCTGGAAACTCCATCTCATGTTGCCCAAAGAGGGGCTGGTCACGTGGACCTCTGGCAACATCAGCGCCCGGGATCCGGAGAGTGGCTACGTGGTCATCAAGCCCAGCGGCGTCATGTACGACGAACTGCGGCCGGAGGATCACGTGGTGCTGGATCTGGAGGGGACGGTGGTGGAAGGGCATCTCAAGCCGTCGTCGGACACGGCCAGCCACCTCTACATATACCGGCACCGTCCCGACATCAACGGCATTGTCCACACCCATTCGCCCTACGCCACCGCCTTTGCCGCGCTGGGGCGCTCCATTCCCGTCTACCTGACCGCCATTGCCGACGAGTTCGGCGGCCCCATTCCCTGTGCCGGGTTCGCGCTCATCGGCGGGGAAGAGATCGGCCGACAGGTGGTGGAGCACATCGGCCAGTCGCCTGCTGTGCTCCTGAAGAACCACGGCGTCTTCACCGTGGGCAAGACGGCCCGGGCAGCGCTGAAGGCGGCGGTCATGGTGGAGGACGTGGCCCGCACCGTGCACCTGGCCCTCCAGCTGGGCCAACCCCAGGAGATCGACCCCGAGGCGGTGGCGAAGCTGCACCACCGCTACACCCACGTGTATGGGCAGTAGGAACCGGCACCACGCCGGTTGAAGAACCTCAGGGGCGGCCGGTTGATTCCCGGTCGCCCCTGGGGTTGCCCGCTTTTCCCCTCAGCCGCCGTTCAGCGACTCGATCAGCGCCAGCAACCCCTCTTCATCGAAGGCGTCGGCCATCTGCTGCACCCGCTCGGCCAGCGGGCGGCAGCGGGGATCGGCCTGGGCCAGCTCTTGGGCGTAGCGGCTCAGGGTTGGCAATTCCCCTTTCCAGGCCAGGTCGAGCATGACGGCCACCTGTTCCCGGGTCACCAGCCTGCGCCAGGCGCTTTGGGTGGCGCCATCCTCCCGGTGCACGCGGGGTGCCGACACTTCTCGCGTTCCCGTCCGGGTTGCGCCGGGGGCTGCCTCCGGCGTGGTGCCGACCGTGGGTAGCTCCAGGGTCACGGTGAACGTACTGCCCTGGCCCGGCTGGCTCTCCACCTCCAGGCTTCCGCCCATCAGGTGGACCAGGTGCTGGCTGATGGCCAGGCCGAGGCCGACGCCCTGGGCGCGCAGGGTGGGGTGATCCCCCTGTTCGAAGGGGCGGAAAATGCGTTCCATCTCCTGAGGGGACATGCCAATGCCGGTGTCCTCCACCTGGAAGCGCAGCCGCGCCACCGGGGGCGATGTGCCCGGGGCTGTGTCCTCTGCCTCTCCGGCGGCGCGCCCGGCCGGCTGCTGTGTCAGCGCCTCCACCCGGAAGATGACTCTGCCCCGCTCGGTGAACTTGATGGCGTTTTCAATGAGGTTGATCAAGACCTGGCGCAGGCGCTTGGCGTCCCCATGGACCTGGGCCGGCAACCCCGGCGACGGGCTGTAGACGAGGGTGACCTCTGGCTTCTCCTGGATGCGGATGCGGAAGATCTCCACGATCCCCTCCAGGAAGGAAGTCAGGTCGAAGTTGGTGGGGTAGAGCTCCAGGCGCTGGGCCTCAATGCGGGAGAGGTCCAGGATGTCGCTGATCAGGGTGAGGAGATGGTCGCCGCTGTCCCGGATGGACCGGGCGGCGTTGCGCTGAAAGGGCGTGAGGGATTCGTCCTGGCACAGGAGGTGGGCGTATCCCAGAATCGCATTCAGGGGCGTGCGCAGCTCGTGGCTCATGCGGGCCAGGAAGTCGCTCTTGGCCTGGTTGGCCGCTTCTGCCTGCTTCTTGGCCCGATCCAGCTCCACGGCCCGCTGTTGGGTCTGCTCTAGCAGGCGCCGGTTCTCGATGGCCACGGATAACTGTACCAGCAGGGATGCATAGGGCCGGATCTCCTGCTCAGAAAATTCGTATGGCTCGTCCCCTTCCAGCAAGAGGACGCCGATCTGTTGCTCCTGGCGCCACAGGGGCAGGACGGCCATGGCCCGAATGTGCAGCCGCTCGGCGACGGCGTGGGTCGCCGGATCGGTGCGGGGATCCTGGAGCAGGTCGTTGAAAAAGAGGGGCTCCCGGGAGCGCAGCAGGTCGATGAGCTCCAGGTCGGCTCGCAGGTAGCGGGTGCCGGGGGGACTGGGCGGCGTGCCGCGGCCGCTGTACCAGTTGGCAATGACCGTCATGCCTGTCACCTGCCCCTGGTCGCTAAACTCGAACAGGTTGAGGACGGCCCGGTTGATCACCGGGATGTTGCCTCCCTCCACCACTTCAGCCACCAGATCGGACAGATCCCGCGCGGACATGACGCCCTGGCTGATCCGGTAGAGCCGCTCCAGGTTGTCGATGGTCTCCTGCAGGCGGTGGGTCATGCTGTTGAACGCGGCGGCCAGGCGTCCGATTTCGTCGTTGGATTCCACCGGCGCCCGGAAGTCCAGATCGCCGACGCTGATGCGTTGGGCCGCGGCGTGCAGCCGCTGGACCGGACCGCTGATGCTCCGTTGGAAGATGTTGATCATGACCAGGCCCAGCACCAGGGAAAGCAGCCCGCCGAGGATGGTCTGCACCTGCATCATCCACAGGCGCTGTTTCCCCACGTTCAGGTCCCGCTGGATCAGCCGCTGCTGTTCATCCGCGATGCGGGTGAGCAGGGTGAGCATTTCCTCGGCCTGGGGGGCTGCCTGGGTGGTAAAGAGGTAGAGGTCCTCGTAGTTGCGTTCGCCCTCGGCGGCGGCAAAGACCGTTTCAGAGAGGCTGAGGAGCTCCCTGCGCAGGCGGCGGATTTCCGTCACGATGGCCACTTGCTCGGGCTGCAGGCGATCCAGGCGACGCTCCAGCTCGCCCAGGGTGTTGCTGTTGGCCACCAGGTTGTCGGCGTAGCCGAATTTGAAGGCCAGGTCGCCGGTGATGGCGTATGCCCGCAGGTTGGTGGTCATGGCCTGGAGCGAGTTGCGGAAATCCAGCATCAGGGAGAGCAGGGCCTGGTTGTCGGCCGAGGGCGGGTGTGTTTCCTGGCTGGCACTCAGCTGTTCCAGGTGGCGGAGCAACTCGGCGGCCAGGGGTCGAACCTGGGTGGCCTCGATGCGCAGGGCAGGGCGATTCTCCAGGGGGTTGTCGTGCAGTTGGAAGAGCTGTTGGGGAATGGGTGCCCATGTCTCGAAGATGGCGACCAGCGCCTGTAGCCGCTCAACATCCTCTGGGTTGGTCCAATGGGCAGAGAGCTCCTGGAGCTGGGCCAGGTTGTTCTCGAAGCGTTCCCGAGCTTTGTTGTAGTCGTCGATGTTCTGCAGGTCGCCCAGCACCAGGTAGCCCCGGATGGCCGCCTGCATCCGCAACAGGTTGGAGAGGGCCTGGGCGGAGGCCAGGGCCGAAGGCACCCGCACATCTTCTGTGACATCGATGAGGGCGGTCGCCTGCCCACCCACCGAGAAGATGAGGGCCACGATCAGCAGCAACACCAGCATGAGAATGCCAAACCCGATGTTAAGCTTGGCGCCGATGCCCAGGTTGCGAAAAGCCGTTCGCCCCCTCTCCCAGAACGGTGGCGCGGTTCGCGACTGCGAGCGTTGCGTGGCTGCGGACGTGGGTTGAGAAGTGGACATAAGCGCAGTGCACTCCCTACCTGGGGTATCCCAGACGGATCAGCTCGGCATCAGCGGCCTGGGCGGCCTGCTCCAGCGCGGCGCCGGGCGACAGTTCGCCTGTGATGGCTTTGTGGAGGTAGGGCGCGATGATGTCGCGCAGGCGCGCGTGGAAGGGGAAGGGTGGAGACCCCTTGAAGAGATGGCCGTACTTTTTCATCAGGGAATAGTACCCGTCCATGTGCCTGTTCTGTTCTTGCACCAGTGGATCGTCGAAAGTGGACAGGTGCACGACGCGGCCGCTGGCCACGGCCCACTGGGGCTGGATGGCCGGCTGTCCCAGATACTGAAGCCAGAGCAGGGCGGCTTCCTTGTGCCGAGAGGCAACGGGGATGCCAAAGGCGGCCCCGTCGTAGTAGCCGATGTTGCCCATGCCCACCGTGGCGTCCTCGATCACGCCGGCCGCAGTGGGGGGAAGGGCGACGCCCACCTTGCCCACCACCTGGGATCGGGCCGGGTCGGTGGCGAGGGCGGCCACGTATTCGCCGTACACCCAACCCTGGGCTGCCCGTCCCGCGGCGAATGTTTCAAAGACATCTTTCCAGTTGCTGTGGCGGGCTTCTGGCGGGGCATCGTCGAGCAGGCCCACCCAAAAGGCCAGGGCATCCTTGGCCTGCTGGCTGTCCAGCCGTCCGCCGTGGGCCTCGGTGGCCCGGTAGGTTTCCAGGTTGATGCCCCAGTTGTAGATGCCAAATGCCGGCGCGATGGTCTCGAAAAATTCGTAGAAAGGGGCGATGTCCCCCACGGCTGCCTGAACCGTCGTCCCCCACAGGGGAAGCTGCCGCGCCTGTCCGTAGCGGGTGAAGAAGTCGGCAATATCCTGGTACTGTTGGAAGGTGACCGCCGGCGCCAGGGGATATCGGTACTCGGTCTCGAACGCCGCCCGAATCACGGGATCCTCAAAGAGGTCCTTGCGGTAGAGGTAGACCTTGATGAAGGCTTCGATGGGGACCCCGTAGAGGTCGCCTGTGGCGGGATCCCGGAACTCGTTGATGAAATTGGTGAAGTCCCGCAGGTTGAAGAGGGGGACAACCAGGTGGGCCTGGTCCGCCATCAGTTGCGTCAGGTTGGTGAGGTAACCGTCCTCCAGGAAGCTGTAGATGGAATCCTGTTCCACGTAGACGAAGTCGTACCGGTCGCCACCTGCGGCGATGGCCTGCTCGATGGCAGGCAGCGTATCGATCTCCAGCTCGACCTGGATGCCCGTTTCCGCGGTGAAGGCAGGCGCCAGCACCTCCTGGATGTAGAGGGACGGGGGGCTGTTCTCGCTGATCCCCCGCAGGACGACCCCCTGGTAGGGGCGGGCCACATCCGCCCAGGCGAAGGTCGTCGCCTCTGGGGTGAAGGGCGAAAGCAAGGGGGGAGACGCATCTGACCCGGGCAGCCCAGGGGGCGCGACAAAGTTCCCGCCCGCGCATGCGGCCAGGAGGAGCAGGTTCATCCACAGGATGCCCAGGATGAACCGGACACTGCCAGGTTTGCCGTCGATGCCACTCATAGGCCGATGGATCCCGGGCCGGGCTTCCCTGGGCCGAAGGTAGACTCAGGGCTCCAGGCTGATGATGCCTTTGCGTAAGGCGAATTTGATCAGCTCCGTCATGCTGTTGATTTCCAGCTTCTGCATGATGTTCATGCGGTGTACGCCCACCGTCTTGACGCTGATATGCAGTTGGGTGGCGATCTCGTTGGCCGAATATCCCTCGGCCAGCAGTTGGAGCACTTCTCGCTCCCGCTCGGTCAGCGTTGCCAGGTTGTCGGTTTTGGTGGGCGCCGCGTGGCGGACGTACTCTTCGATCACCGTGCGGGAAATGGCCGGGCTGAGGAAGGATTGGCCCCCATGCACGGCCCGGATGGCTTCCACCAGGTCGGTCGGTGCGGTCTGCTTGACCAGATACCCTGCCGCGCCGGCCTGGAGAAACTGGAAAATATATTCCTCGTTGGTGTGCATGGTGAGGATGATCACCCGGATCTCCGGCAGGCGCTTCTTGATCTGGCGCAGAGCCTCCAACCCGTTGAGCAAGGGCATGGTGTGGTCCATGAGGATGATGTCCGGGCGCAGTTGCTCTGCCATTTCCACGGCTTCCCGCCCATTTTCGGCCTCGCCCACCACTTCGAAGGAGGGTTCTCGGTCGAGCAGCAGGCGAATGCCTTTGCGCACAATGGTATGATCTTCGGCCAGCAAGATGCGAATTTTCGCCATTGCGTTCACCCCCGAATGGGTTCCCCTGGGTGGAAGGAGCGGGAGCTGCCGCCCGATCGGTGGCGGGGCGCCCGTCCTCACCCTGCCTGCACCGGAATCGTCAACTGAATGGTGACCCCCTGGCCGGGTCCGGATTCGATGTGGAAAGTGCCCCCCACCAGGGCGACCCGTTCTTGCATGCCCAGGATGCCCAGTCCCCGGGCGCCGTTACTGCTCGCCAACAGCGCGTTCATGTCGAATCCGCAGCCGTTGTCGGCAATGACCACGGTGATGCCCTTTTCCCCGGCTTCCAGTTGGACGTCCACCCGGGTGGCCTGGGCATGGCGGGCTACGTTGGTCAGGGCCTCCTGCACCACCCGGTAGATGGTGGTCTCGATCTCGGCGGGCAGCCGTTTTTCGCCCAGGTTGCCAGCGTCCAGGTGGGCTTCCACCGGGCCCCGTTGGGTGTAGCGTTTCATGTACCAGCGCAGGGTGGGTACTAGCCCCAGGTCGTCCAGCATGGGGGGACGCAGGTCCAGGGAAAGTTCCCGGATCTGCTCCAACGTCCGGTCCGTCAACTCCATGGCTTCGGCCAATCGCTCCCGGACAAAGGAAGACGCCTGACCGGCCACCTCCTGTTCGATGGCCGTCAGGTTCATGCGGATGGCGGTCAGGGTCTGCCCCATGACGTCGTGGAGCTCCTGGGCCAGCTCCTTCCGTTCCTTCTCCTGGATCTCCGTCAGCTTGGTATTCAGGTGTTGGAGCTGTTCCCGCTGCTGGTTGACAGCTTCCAGCAAGCGGGCTTTTTCGAGCTGGCTGCGGGTCTCCAGGAGCTGGTTTTGCTCCTGCAGGCTGCGGGAGAGGTCGTGCAGGCGCAGGTGGGTGGTGATGCGGGCCAGCACTTCTTCCTGTTGCAGGGGCTTGGTGACATAGTCGACGGCCCCCACCTCAAAGCCCCGCACCTTGTCAGCGGGGCTGGCCAGCGCCGTCATGAAGATCACCGGAATGTGACGGGTATCCGGGTTGGCCTGCAGCCGCCTGCACGTTTCGAAACCATCCATGCCCGGCATGACCACGTCCAGCAAAATGAGGCTGGGCGGGTCATAGGCCACCCGTTTGAGCGCCATCTCTCCGCTGCGGGCAATGCGCACCTTGAATCCGTACTGGGACAAGTAGTCAACGATCAACGACAGATTCAAGGGGGTGTCGTCCACAATCAGGATGCTGTAGTTGGAAGGGTTGAATTCCATGGCGCATCAACGGACCTGTACCTTGCCTACGTTCCTTGTCTACGTTCCTGAAGTGTGCTGGGGATCCACGTGCACCTTCAGGGTTTCACCCCGCAGGAACTGATGGAAGCCCTGGTCGAACTCGGCCAGGGGCAGCGTATGGCTGATCAGTGGGCGCACATCCACCACGCCCGTGTCCAGCCAGGCGATGGCCTCCTGGAAGGTGTAGCAGAGGGCGAAGCTGCCCAGGATGTGCCAGTCGTTGCGGAAGATCTCGTAGGGCGAAACCTGGATCTGGGCCCCTATGGGCGCCACGCCGAACATCAACATCTGTCCCCGGGGCCGCAGGTAGCGGAAGGCCTGCTGGATCACCGCGGGGACGCCGGTGGCGTCCACCACCAGCCCAAACCCGTAGGGCTGGAGCTCCCGGAGCTGTTCCGGCAGGTCCGGCCCGGCTTCCAGGGTGACGTTGGCGCCCAACTGGGCAGCCAGGGCCAGGCGCTCCGGCTGCTTATCCACAACCACGATGCTCCCCGCGCCCCGGTGGCGCAGGCTCTGCAACAGCAACAGCCCGATGGGCCCCACGCCGAAGAGCAGCACAGGTTCGGCCGGGGGGAATTGCAGGCGCTTCATGCCGTAGACGACGCAGGCCAGGGGCTCGATGAAGGCCATCTGCCCGTCGTCCAGGCTATCTGGCACCAGGTAACAGGCCCGTGCGGGGGCCGCCACATACTCGGCAAATGCCCCGGGCCGGGTGACCCCGATGGCCTCCAGGTTGCGGCAGTGGTTGGCCTGTTCTCGCCGGCAGAACTCGCAGTAGCCGCAGTAGAGGTTGGGATCCACGGCCACCCGGTCGCCTACCTTCACGCCCGTCTTGACCTGGCTGCCCACCTCCACCACCACGCCGCCAAATTCGTGGCCGGGGATAAGGGGGAACTGGGACATGTACTCGTTGCGATAGATGTGGATGTCCGTACCGCAGATGCCGGCCCTGGTCACCTGGATGATCACATCCTCGGGGCCACAGGTGGGGTCATCCACTTCTTCCAGGCGGATAGCCTCGGGGCCGGGGAAGAGAACTGCTTTCATGGTGGAAGCGTCCTTTCTAGGGGGTGATTGGGGGATTGGGAGAATGGGTGTTGAGCGCTGGTGCGCCGCCCACTCTCCAATCTCGACCCGCCAATCTCCATTCCCCAATCTTCAATCTTCAATCTCCAACCTATTTCACCGCGCCCAGGGTCAGGCCGGCCACCAGCTGGCGTTGGGTGGCCCACCCTGCCGCGATCACCGGGAGGACGGTGGCCGTGGCCGCAGCGGACATCTTTGCCACAAAGAGATCGCCCTGGGCGGCTTTGAAGCTGGCAATGTAGACCGAGAGCGGCGAGGCCTGGCGTGTGGTGAGATTCACCGCCAGGAAGAACTCGTTCCAGGTAAAAATAAAGCAGAGCAGGACGGTGGCCGCCAGGCCCGGAAGCAAGAGGGGGAGCAACACATGGGTGAACTCCTGCAGCAGGTTGGCGCCATCCAGGCGGGCCGCCTCGAGAATGCCGTAGGGCACCTCCAGCATGAACGAGCGTATCATCCACACCACCAGGGGAAAGTTCATGCCGGCATAGACCACGATCATGCCCAGGTAGGTGTCCAGCCAGTGGATATCCCGGAAGATCACGTAGAGGGGGACGATCACCCCGGCGGGAGGCAACATGCGGGTGGACATGATCCACAACATGGTACCATTGGTTCGCCGGGTTGGGTAGTAGGCCATCGCGTAGGCGGCGGGAACCCCCAAAACCAGGGCCAGCAGTGTGGCCAACAGGGTGATGACCAGGGTATTCCACAGGAATTCCAGGTACGGCGAGGCCGTGAACGCCACCATGTAATTTTCCAGGGTCGGGGCGACGAAAATCCGGGGTGGCACCACCAGGGCCAGCTGTTCTGGCTTGAAGGAGGTCAGCACCATCCACAGGATGGGAAAGAATATGAGCAGGGTCAGAAGATAGGTCAGCCCGGTGAGGACCGCGCCGGAAAGTGGTAGCCGTTTCATGGGGTTCACGCCTCCTGTTCACTCTGACTGCCGATGACCCGCAGGAAAATCAGGACCAGGATATTAGCCAGGATCACGGCAAAGACGCCGTAGGCGCTGGCCCGGCCCACATTCCAGCGGGAGAAGGCCTCCAGAAAAATCTGATACGGCAGGTTCGTGGTGGCGATGCCGGGGCCACCCGATGTGGTCACAAAAATGACGCCGAAGACGTTGAGAATGAAAATCGTCTCCAGAAGCAGGGCGATCTCGATGAAGCGCTGCAGATGGGGGAGGATCATGTAGCGGAACATGGTCAGCCCCCCGGCTCCGTCCAGGCTGGCGGCCTCCAGAATGGATTCTGGCATGGACTGCAGCCCGGCCAACAAGATCAACATCACAAAGGGGGTCCACTGCCACGAGACGATGAGGATGATGGTTTGCATGGGGTACTGGGCAATCAGGTCGATGGCAGGCAGACCCAGCAGGCTCACCACATACGCCGACAGGCCGAAGACTGGATCGAGCAATATATTTTTCCAGAGGACTGCTGTCACCACGGGCATGATCAGGAAGGGTGAGATCAGCAGGGTGCGGACCAGCCCCCGCCCTGGGAAGGGCCGATTGAGGAGCAGGGCCAGGATCATGCCCAGTACCAGTGTAATCACCACCACCGAAAGGGTCAAGACGACTGTGTTGGCCAGTACGGTGTAGAACTCCCTGTTGCTCAGAATGCGGCTGAAATTGCGCAACCCCACAAACACATCACTATCTGGGCGCAGCAAATTCCATCCGCGCAGGCTGTAGTACAGGGTCAACACAAAGGGTATCTGGGTTACGATGACCAGAAAGAGAATTCCGGGCGCCGAAAGCCATTTGCGGCCTTCATGGGCCGATTGTTTCGCCACAAGACACCTCCCAAAGGTTCAACGGCGGTTCGTCCAACTCAACAGCCCTCTGCCCGGTCTTACCACCGGAGGCAGGACCGCCGAATTCCTGCCGTGAGATGGACGCTGTTGTTTACTTCTTTTGTGCCGTTTCTATGTACTGTCTCTGTCTCTTGCGCTGTGCGTCGCTTTTGGACAGGACGGGGGAAGGGGGCGAGCCTCACGACCCGCCCCCACGTTCCTGGCCAGGGCTACTGGATGTAACCCGCGTCCTGCATGGCCTGGAGCGTCGCTTCCTGGGCTTTCTGCAGGGCTTCCTCCACACTGGTGCGGCCGGACAGAGCCTCCGCGATGTACTGGGAGACATCGGTCCCGATCCCCTGGAACTCCGGAATGGCCACGTATTGGATACCCGTGTACGGAACCGGATCCCGGGTGGCATCCTTGGGGTTGGCCGAGAGGATGGACTTCAGCACCAGCTCGGCAAAGGGGGCGGCCTCCAGGTACTCCTGCCGCTCGTAGGTGGACTTGCGGGTGCCAGGGGGCACAGCCGCCCAGCCCTTCTCCGCGGCGACCAGCTCGATGTAGTCCTTGCTGGTGGCCCAGGTGATGAACTGTAACGCTTCAGCCGGATGGGCAGCGGTGGAGGGGATGGCCAGGGCCCAGGACCAGAGCCAGGCGTTGCCCTTGGGCACGGGACCCACCGGGGCCAGCGCATAGGCCATATTCGGGCCAACTTCCGAGTTGGCCAGGAAGCCCGCGGCCACCGTCGCGTCCACCCAGATGGCGGCCTGTCCCTGGGACATGAGGTTCAGGGCTTCGGTAAAGCCGATGCCGGTGACGCCCGGGGCGCCGCAGTCGAGCATCAGGTCCCGGTAGAAGGTGACCGCCTGGATCCACTCGGGGCTGGTGAGCTGGGGATTCCAGTCCATGTCGAACCAGCGGCCGCCGAAGGTGTTGACCACGGTGGTCAGGGGCGCCATCACCTGGCCCCAGCCGGGCAGGCCGCGCAGGACGATGCCGTACCGGCCGTTATCCGGGTCGTGGATGGCGCAGGCGAATTCCCGAATCTGTTCCCAGGTGGGCTGCTCGGGCATCTCCAGGCCGGCTTCGTCGAACATGGCTTTGTTGTACATGGTGAAGCTGGACTCGGCGTAGAAGGGCAGAGCGTAGAGCGTCCCTTCGTTGGAGAGGCCTTCCCGCACCGCGGGCAGCAGGTCATCCAGGTCGTAGTTGGGCTGGACTTGGTCGGGATACTGGGACATGAGGTCGTCGATGGAGTGGATCCAGCCGTTGGCCCCCCAGATGGGCACTTCGAAGGTACCCACGGTCACCACGTCAAAGGACGCCGCGCCGGTGGCCGTGTCCGTGGTCACCCGGGCCCGCAGCTCGTTTTCCGGCAGCACGACCCATTCCAACTTGATGTTGGGGTGGGCGGATTCGAAGCGATCGGACAGGCTTTCCATGACCTTCATGTCCGGGTTGTTGACTGTGGCAATGGTCAGGGTGACCGTTTCCCCCTGGGCCTCGGACGTGGATGCCGCCTCCCCGCCGCCTGTAGCCGGCGCCGATTCGGTCGTGCTCTGGGAGCCCGACGATGGGCAGGCTGCCAGGACCATGGCCAGGGTCAGCAGCAGGCTCATAAACAACAGGATACGGTGCTTGGGTACTTGCATGGATCTCTCCTTTTGGACTCATCTTGCATGGGAAACATGCACTGTAAACAAACGAACGTGCCCCAAACCAGGGCCAGGCATGGCCAACACCCATGTGGGCCCATGCCATGGGTGCAGCCTCTGCGGATGGGGCCTTTGGCCGGGAAGGTGTTCCCAGCGGCTGGCTGTCTCCACTGCGCCTGACTTGTGAGGGACGTTCTGGTGGTCACCTCCATCCTAGGCGATTCAGGGGCGCCCGTCTATTGGCAAAGTCTTTATAAATGGGGTAAAAATGGTTTAGATGTCGGCATGGACCATTTGACTTCTGTTCCAGGGGGTAGTCTCCGAGATGCACACGACCGCTGCTTCGTTGCCCAAACTGCGTCCGGTGGACGTACGGCTCCATCGGGTATCTGGCGAAATCTTCCTCCTCCTGCGCGATCCTTTACAACTCAGCGACAAAACCGTCCTGCTCCCTCAGCTCATGGGGGCGGTGCTCGCCTACTGCGACGGCACCCGCACCGTCGAGCAGATCGCCACCGCCTTTTCCCTGCGCTCTGGAATCTTCTTGTCCCCGGACCTGGTGAACTCGATGCTATCAAAGCTGGACGAAGCCTGCCTGCTGGACAATGAGCGGGCTGCCGAGGCCCGCCGCCAGGCGCTGGCTGCCTACTACCAGGGTCCCTGCCGGCCCTCCCTGCTGGCCGGTTCTGGCTATCCGGATGAGCCCGAGGCGCTTCACGAATTCCTGGAGGGCTACCTGGCCCAGGTTCCTCCAGAACGACGGGAACCGCCCGCTACCGGGGAGGTGGTGGGGCTCCTGAGTCCCCACATTGACTATCCCCGGGGCGGGGCCGTCTATGCCCAGGTCTGGCAGCCCGCAGCCCGGGCCGTACAGGAGGCCGACCTGGCCATCCTCATCGGCACCGACCACTACGGGGATGATCCCTTCACCCTGACCCGCCAGAACTATGCCACTCCCTACGGCATTCTGCCCACGGACCAGGAGGCGGTGAATGCCCTGGCCCAGGCCATCGGCGAGGAGGCAGCCTTTGCCGGCGAACTGCGCCATCGGGGTGAGCACTCCCTGGAGCTGGTGGCCGTCTGGCTGCACCACATGCGCCGCCGCCAGCCCTGTCCGGTCATCCCCATGCTGGTCGGCTCCCTCTACCGCTTTTTCACTGACGGTGCCACGCCCGAAGACGACCCGCTTCTCAACCGGGTGTTGGACACCCTGCGCCAGGTGACGGCAGGTCGGCGGGTGGTGGTGGTGGCATCGGGCGATATGGCCCATGTGGGGCCTGCGTTCGGTGGCCGCCCCCTGAACCTGGCCATCCGGGCTCGGGTGCGGGCAGCCGATGAGGAGCTGATCCAGCATGTGGCCCAGGGGGATCCGGCGGGCTTCTTCGCCGCCATCAAGCGGGTGCGCAACAGCTACAACGTCTGTGGCGTCACCCCCATCTACCTGACCCTGCGGCTTCTGGGCCGGGTGACCGGAGCCCTGTGCGGCTATGCCTCCTGCCCGGCCGATGCCAATGACCAATCCGCGGTGACCATCTGTGGGATGTTGTTTCAACGCTGAGCCTCCCTGGGCTTTCTCCACGCCCTTTGGGACTCTGCGGTAAGAGTTCGCTTCGATTGAGACTCGAGTCATGCCCCATCCGCCCGATTCCCCGGCAGGCGAAGAGCATCGTCCATGGTACCGACTGCGCCTCTTTCACCTGCCTCCCCTCCTGATCGCCCTCTGTGCAGCCCTGCTCCTGGGTATGGCAGGCGGCGCGGATTGCCAGTCGCCAGTTCCCTGGGCCTTCACCTTTCTGAGGCTGGTGCCGGTGTGGCTGCGGTGGAGCCTGGGCGCGCTGGTGCTCCTCGCGGCCCTGCCGGTCGCCTGGCGGTGGCCACGGGCGTGGTCGGCCCGGGGGGCCTCGCGGGGGTGGCCCGGTGGCCGGGTCGGGCAGGCGCTGGCTCTCGCTGTTTCTCTCTGCCTATTTTGGTGGCTTCGGGAGCGGACCTGGCACGGGGATGCCCTCTACAAGCTGGCGCTGTTGCGGGCTGTGCCGCTGGTCGAAAATCCCTACGTCTGGAAGGAACCCCTGGACAGCCTGCTGGAGTATGGGATGACGGCTGCCGTGGCTCCGTGGGGCGGGGGTCCGGAGGTGGCCATCGCACTGCTGAGCGTGGCGGCCGGGGGCGTTTACCTGGCCTCCTGTTGGGCGGTCACGGGATGGCTGGCCCGGGGCTGGGATCGGGGGCGGCTGCTGGTGGCGCTCCTGGCCAGCGGTAGCACCCTGCTCTGGTTCGGCCATGTGGAGAACTATAGCTGGTCCACGGCCCTGGCCTTTGCCACCGTCGCCCTGGCCCTGGGCCATCTGGACGGCCGGCTGCCCCTGTGGCCGGTGGGTCTGGTCGCTGGCGCGGCCGTCAGCTTTCATCCCCAGGCTGCCTTCATCCTGCCTGGGCTGGCCCTCCTCTTGCGGCGGGAGCGCTGGCCGCACCAGGTGACGACCCTGGCTTTGACCGGCGCCATCTTCCCCCTGTTGACCTGCTTCCTGTTGCTGGCGCTGGGAGTGCCCTGGCCGATGGTCACCGGCGGTGGCTTTGCCGGCGATCCCCAGCTCTTCTGGACGCCGGCCCAGGCCCTGGCGCCTGACCAGCTGGCCGATGCTGTGCAGAACCTCTGGCTGGTGGTGCCCCTCTGGCCCCTGTGGTTTGCGGCCATTCTGGCCGGGCTGGGCAGGCCGCCCCGCTGGCGTGAACAATCCTTTGCCCTGCTTGCCGGCGTGGGCCTGGGCCTGTTGGTCTATTTCTTCGCCTTTCAGAATGACCTGCCCCGCTGGCGGGATTGGGATCTTTTTGCCATCGTGGGGCCGCCCCTGGCCCTGTGGGGAGGCTATGCCTGGCTACGGCTGGAGGCGCGGGCACCCTCGCCCGGGGCGGTGGCCAGCCTGCGACGCAGCCTGAACGTGGCGCTCCTCTTTGCTGCCGCCTATACGGCCTGCTGGATCGGCGTCAACCACACCTACACCCTGGTGCAGCCGGATCCCAACGCCCGGGCACACCTGCTCCCCTACCGCCTGTTGGACCTGACCGAGCTGATGCCCCAGGCCCGGGTCACGCCGGACACCCCCATCTGCGACGAGGCCGAGGGGTGCGAGCGGGTGGCGTTGACCACCTTCGTCATGCCCCAGAACGGCGACGCCCGTCCCACCCTCTTTGCCCATGCGCCCGCCGCGGTGGTATTTCCCCTCTCGCTGCCCGATGAGCCTACCTTTCTCTGGCTGAGCCCTGCGCTGGATCCCCAGGCCTGGGATTGGGGCGGGGATGGCGTGACCTTCGTGGTGAAGGTACGGCGGGGTGGCACAGAGGAGACCCTGTGGCAGCGCCATGTCAGCCCCCAGGTGGCATCCGACCGGGCCTGGCTTCAGGCCCTGGTGCCCCTGGACGCCTACCGCGGGCAAGCGGTGGAACTGGTGCTGGTGACCGACCCGGGGCCGGCCGGCGACAGCAGCGCGGATCGGGCCGGCTGGGGCATGCCCTGGCTCATGCGGGGGACGGTGTACACGCCGGCTTCCGTCGCCTGCCCGGACGTTCCCGGGAGTTAGGGAGCATCCGGGCGGTTGTCGCCCGATCCTGCCTCGATGCGGCGCTGTCTCGCCTGGGTCGGCATCCTCAGATGCCGACCCCCCGTGGGGACTCGGTTACGGGAACACCAGGACGCCCCGTGCGATGGCGCCGCCCTCCATGTCGGCAAAGGCCTGAGGCAACTCCTCCAGGGGGTAGCGCTTGGTGATCAGGCGATCCAGCTCCAGGCGGCCGCCCTGGTAAAGCTGGAGCAATTTGGGCAGGTCTACCAGGGGGCGGGCCGAGCCGGCGAAGGAGCCCAGCAGCCGCTTGTTGGCCAGGACCAGCACCGCGGGGGAGATGGGGACCTCGATCTTGGTGGCATGTAGCCCCATGATGACGGCCGTGCCGCCGGGGCGGACACTCTGCAGGGCCTGGGCGATGGTGGGGGCTGCGCCCACGCTGTCGAAGACGTAGTCCGGGCCCAGGCGGGTGAGCTCCCGCAGGGCCTCCACCACGTCCGTCTCCCGGGCGTGGACGGTGTGGGTCGCGCCCAGCTCCCGGGCGAAGGCCAGCTTGCTTTCCATCACATCCACGGCGATGATGGGGTAGCAGCCGGCCAGGCGGCACCCCTGGATGGCGCTCAGCCCCACGCCGCCGCAGCCGATCACCGCGGCCGAGCTGCCAGGCTGCACCTGGGCCGTGTTGAGCACCGCGCCCACGCCGGTCATCACCGCGCAGCCGGTGATGGCTGCCACCTCGAAGGGGATGCCCGGGGGCAGGGGCACGATGCCGTCCTGGTGGATGACCGCGTATTCGGCCATGGTGGCAGAGCTGAGGTAGGGTTTCAGGGCCATGCCGTCCAGGGTGCGGTGGCGGGTGGTGCCGTCGGGCATCAGGGAGCGGAAGGTGGTGGATGGAAAACGTTCGCACAGGTTGGGGCGGCCGGCCAGGCAGGTGGGGCAGCTGTTGCAGGCCGGCAGCCAGTTGATGCCCACCGCGTCGCCGGGCTGGACTTTGGTGACGCCGGGCCCTACGGCTTCCACGATGCCGGCGCCCTCATGGCCTAACACGATGGGCGGCGTGGAGCGCAGTTCTCCCTTGTACGTGTGGAGGTCCGAGTGGCAGACGCCGGCCGCCCGCATGCGCACCAGCACCTCGCCCGCCTTGGGCTCCGCCAGCTCTACCTCCTCGATGGTCAATTGATCGATTTCCCGCACAACGGCCGCTTTGATCTTCACGGTTTGGTCTCCTCGTTGTTTTTTGTCCCTCTTTTGTCCCTCGTGGTTTTTTGTTCCTCGTGGCCTGGGATTGGGGCGAAAGCCGGAAATCAGTACACAAAAGGGACCAGCCGCCAGGTGGTACGCCTGTAGGCCGGGTAGTCGGGGAAGGCCTCGGCCAGCAGTCGCTCCTCGTGATGCAATTTGAGCAGCAGGTCGATGACCAGGAGCAGCCAGGCAGCCACCCGGCCGGGTGTGGCATGGGCAGCCACCAACGCCAGGCTCCCCAGGAGCAGGGCACTGTACATGGGGTGGCGGATGAAGCGGTACGGCCCCTGACGGACCAGCTGTGCCCCGGGCCGGACGTCTGGCGTGATGTTGAAGTGGCCGGGTTTCATACTCCAGATGGCCCACAGCCCCAGCGCGACGGCCAGGGCTTCCAGCAGCAGGAGCAAGGGAGAACGGGCCAGGAGGGGGCCGGTCCAGGCCAGGTAGCCCAGGGTCAGAAATTGGATCAACACCAACAGGTAGGAAAGAAGTCGGCGTTTCATGGCAAACCAGCCGGGCCCTGGCCAGGGTTACCCTGCTCCATGGCCTCCAGCAAGTCGGGAAGCGCCGCCATGTGCTCCAGCTGGTGGTAGGAGCCAGCCAGGTGTGGCGGCGGCTGAACGGCCTCGTGCTGCCAGGTGATGGCGTAGGGAATGTGGACGGCCTGTCCCCCGATGGCCACCACCGGCAGGATGTCAGAGCGCAGGGAGTTGCCCACCATCAGGAAGTGCTCTGGTGCAACGCCCTGGCGCTGCAGGATCTGTCGATAGGTCGCCTCATCTTTCTCGGGCACCACCTCCACCTGTTGAAAATAGTCGGCCAGCCCCGAACGGGCAATTTTCGTCGTCTGATCGAAGAGATCGCCCTTGGTGATCAGGAGCAGGGGGTAGCGCCGGGAGAGGCGCTCCAGCACCGGCTGCACACCGGGCAGGAGGTCGACGGGCGCCTGGAGCATCTCCCGGGCCAGGTCGATGATGGCCTGGATTTCGTGGCCCTGGATGCGTCCCTCGGTCAGTTCGATGGCCGTTTCGATCATGGAGAGGGTGAAGCCTTTGATGCCGTAGCCGAACTGCTTCAGGTTGCGCATCTCGGTGGCATGAAGCCGTTGGGCAATCCAGGAAGGCTCGTGGTAGGGGGCCAGGAGCCGGGCAAACTCTTCCTGGCTCCGGGCGTACAGGGTTTCATTGTGCCAGAGGGTGTCGTCGGCATCGAAGCCGATCATCGCCAGGGTTCCAGACATGGCTCACATGTTCCGTTGTGATTCGTGGATAAGGCGGTAACGTGAACGCGGGCAGGGCGACCTCCGCGCCGGCGGGTTACTCCAGCCGATATGTGCCTATCAAGTCTACCATAGTGTGGCTGAAAACAAAGTGCAAAGATAGTGCCAAAATTTGAGAGCATTTCAGGAAAAATTATGGTATGATAAAGACTATCCTCCTCTTTCATCTCTCTCCTCATCGGCCTACTGGATACCCCCGCCTGCGCTCCGCTGTAGACGGAAAGGGACTTCCTATGACCAATCGTGTCTCGGCTCGTTTAATGCTAGAGCGCCACCGGTATTTCGTGGGACGGGCTCCGGAACTCGAACGGTTTTATGCCGTGGTCACTGCATCGGAGCTGCCCTGTTTTGTGCTCCATGTGTATGGCCCGGGTGGCGTGGGGAAGAGCTCCCTGCTCCAGGAATTCATCTATCTCTGTGAGGCGGAAGGGGTCACCGCCGTGTATCTGGACGGCCGGGACATGGAAGCCACGCCGGCCCTCTTTCTCCAGGTCCTCGCGCTGGCGCTGGGGCTGTCTCCGGCCAGTTCCCCATTGGCCCATCTGGGCGAGCAGCAGGAGCGTTTCGTCCTTCTGGTGGACACATATGAACAGCTGGCACCCCTGGATCGCTGGATGCGTCGCGAGTTCTTGCCCCAGATGCCGGACAATGTGCTGGTGGTGTTGGCAGGGCGCAATCAACCGAGCCTGGAATGGCGCATGGATCCCGGCTGGCAGTCGTTACTCCAGGTGATTCCGCTGCGCAACCTGAGCCCGGATGAAGGGCGCCGATACCTGAGCCTGCGCCATGTGCCGCCGGATCAACACCAGGCCATCCTGGATCTCACCTACGGCCATCCCCTGGCCCTCTCCCTGGTGGCAGAGGAGTTCGCCCAGCGTCCCAGCATCCGCTTTACCCTGACCGAGGCGACCGACGTCATTCAGGCGCTGCTGGAGCGGTTGGTCCAGAAGGTGCCCGGGCCGGCCCATCGCGCCGCACTGGAGGCCAGCGCCATGGTGCGGGTGGTGACCGAACCCTTGCTCTCGTCCATGCTCAACCTGCCAGAGGTGGCGGAGCTCTTCGCCTGGCTGCGGGACCTTTCGTTCGTTTCCAGCGGACAGGATGGGCTGTATTTGCATGATCTGGTGCGGGACACCCTGGCCGCCGACCTGCGCTGGCGCAACCCCCTCTGGTATCGGGAACTCCACCGTCGGGCGCGCGACTTCTTTGCCGGTCACCTGGAGCAGACCCACGGGCTGGAACAGCAACGGATCCTGGTGGATTATGTGTTCCTGCACCGGGATAACATCATGTTGCGCTCCTTTCTGGACTGGCAGATGCGGGACAGCCACATTTTGGTAGACAGGCTGGCCCCAGAAGATCCGCCCCAGGTGGTGGAGATGGTGGCCCGCCATGAAGGCGAGGATTCAGCCCGTCTGGCGGCTCACTGGTTGAATATTCAGCCTGAGTCTGTCGTGGTCTATCGCTCGGATGCAGGGGAACTGCTGGGCTTTCTAATGATGCTGGCCCTGCCTCAGCTACGTCCGGAGGAGCGGGCTGTGGATCCTGGCGTCCAGGCGGTGTGGTCCTACCTGGACCAAAATGCCCCGTTGCGTCCGGGAGAGCAGGCCACCCTGTTTCGTTTCTGGATGGCCCGGGAAACCTATCAGGATGTCTCTGCCGTGCAGAGCCTGATTTTCATTACCATCCTGCAACACTATCTGACCACGCCTGGCCTGGCGGTTACGTTCTTCCTGGCCGCTGATGCGGATTTCTGGCAGATGTTGCTCGCCTATGCCAACATCCAGCGGTTGCCGCAGGTCGATTTCACTGTCGGAGGGCATCGTTATGGCGTCTACTACCACGACTGGCGTCTGGAGCCACCGGCTGTGTGGCTGGCCGTGATGGCCGAGCGAGAGATCGCTGGGGAACAGACGCCGCCGATACAGCCGATGGCGGCCAATCAGGTGTTGGTGCTGAGCCAGCCCGATTTCGCCGCGGCTGTGTGGGACGCCCTGCGGGATTACACCCGGCCAGATCGCCTGGCTGGCAACCCGTTGCTTCGTTCCAGGTTGGTGATGGCCCGGATGGCCGAAGCCGGGGAGGCGGATGCGCCGATCCAGGCGTTGCAGGCGCTCCTTCAGGAGACGGCCGCTTCCCTGCGACAGTCCCCTCGAGACCTCAAGCTCCATCGCGTCCTCCACCACACCTATTTTCAACCGGCCGCCACCCAGGAAGCAGCGGCCGAATTGTTGGATCTTCCCTTCAGCACCTATCGTCGCCACCTGAAGGCCGGCATTCGACGGGTCACCGACATGCTGTGGCATGCCGAACTCCACACCGGCTAGGAAATCCCGGCAGAAATTCGCCGATCAGGCCTCTGGCCTGCGGCATAGCCGATCGGGCCTCTGGCCTGCGGCATAGCCGATCGGGCCTCTGGCCTGCGGCATAGCCGATCGGGCCTCTGGCCTGCGGCATAGCCGATCGGGCCTCTGGCCTGCGGCATAGCCGATCGTATCCACCAGCGATAGTGCCGCCGGATTTACGCCAGACTGTACGAGTGAACAGAAAGTGAATAGAAAATGGTCTGGACTCCCCGTCTCATCGGGTCTATGCTGGGGCCAGGTCACCGAATCAGTGCACAGGAGAGAAAACTGGATGGATGCGACAGGATCGATAGCCGAGTTGCTGGACCGATTGAACCAGGCCTGGAACAGCCATGATCTGGCCCAGGTCCTACCCTTCTATGCGGACGACTACGAGGGAACCGATGTGGGGGTTGCCGCGCCGCTGAAGGGGCGAGCAGCTCTGGCCTCCATGCTTGCCGGCTACTGGCAGGCATTTCCGGACCTGGCCTTTGCAGAGCTGGAACGGATTGTGGAAGGGAACCGGGTGGCCATTGTGTGGGTAGCCCATGGAACGCACCGGGGTCCCATCATGAATATTCCCCCCAGTGGCCGGAAGCTGGAGGTGACAGGCGTTTCCATTCTCCTGATCGAGGATGGATTGGTCCGGCGAGGCCGGTACATTTGGGACGTCGCCGGCGTGCTGCGCAAGATCGGGCTTCTGCCGGACCTGGCATGAGCGCTGTCGGAGAGTTGGGCGCCTGGCATGAACCAGTGAACGAGGATTGTGGATATGGCCCTCTATTCCTTTACCACCATCTGGCGTGTGACCGCACCGGTCCAGTCTGTCTGGGATGCCATTGCGCGTCCGGAGGAGTGGCCTGTCTGGTGGCGTGGTGTAGAAGCGGTGGAGGTGCTCCATCCAGGCGACAGTGCCGGCCTCGGCGCCCGCCGGCGTTTTACCTTTCGGAGCCGGCTGCCCTATCGCCTGATCTTCGAGATGGAGACCACCCACCTGGCGCCACCCCACGTGCTGATCGGTCGCGCCGAAGGGGAGCTGCGGGGGGTGGGCTGTTGGCAGCTGGCCGAAAGTGCTGCCATGCAAGGGCCAGTCACCCTGGTGCGCTACGACTGGAATGTGGAGACGACCCGCCGGTGGATGAACCTGTTGGCTCCCCTGGCCCGGCCTATTTTTGCCTGGAACCACGACATCATCATGGCCTGGGGAGGCCAGGGGCTGGCCCGGCTGCTCGGCGCCCAGCTACTCCTATTCGATGAAGAAGGGAGCACCCTGGAACCCATCTGAGGCGAGCACGAGTGGCCTGATTACGCCAGCAAGGTTGTGGGAAGGTGACTCTGGTGCCCACGAAGGATCAACCTGTCCCTGGCTTCGCGTGTTGCGCCGCTTGCCCCATGCCAAATACCGCATTTGTCGGATGTCGGATCGACGGTAAGCGTACTAGCCTGTAGCAGAACTCGGGAGAAGGTTTAACGCCTTTCCCTCCCTGATTTTAATCATAACGGCAAGACAGACAGTTCTGCAGAGGGCCAGGATCCATGAGACAAAGCGGCATGATTTTGCGGAAATCGGTGTGGAGAAAGCGGGCAATATCGGGCCGTCCCTGGCTTCCGATTGCTGCCCTGCCCCTGAGTGGAGTGGCCATTTTGGTGGCACTGCTGGTCCTGTTGGGAGGGCCGGGGGTGGTTTGGGCCGATTCACCGCCGCTGGCCATATACAGCGCGGCGATGGGTACCTCCCACGAGCCTGCAGCGCCCGGCTGGATGGCGACCGGCGAAAACATCAACGATCGACTGGGGATATCCGTGGCCAGCGCGGGCGATGTGAACAATGACGGCTACGATGACCTGGTAGCGGCTGCGGGGGGCTATCCTGGCGGCGTTTCCAGGGGGCGAGTTTATGTGTATCATGGCGGCCCCGGAGGGCCAGACACCATTCCCGAGCGGACGCTGACGGGCGAGGCCGATAATGACCAATTTGGCTTCTCCGTGGCCGGTGCGGGGGATGTCAACGGCGACGGTTATGGCGATCTCCTGGTAGGCGCCTATCAGAATGACCAGGGCGGTAATGGAGCTGGCAAGTTCTACCTCTATTATGGCAGTGCCGGCGGCGTTGGTGACATACCGGCGTTTACGGCCACGGGGGAACAGGCCGGCGACAGCTTCGGCTGGCGGGTGGCTGCTGCTGGAGATGTGAATGGAGATAGCTACGACGATGTGCTGGTCACCGCGCCTGGCTATCCGGCCGGGGCGAAGGCAGGGCGGGTGTATCTCTTTTATGGCAGTGCCTCTGGCCTGAGCACCGGGGCCATGATCAGCATCACCGGCGAGGCCAATCTCCAGGAGTTCGGCAACAGCGCTGCCGGCGCGGGGGATGTGAACGGTGACGGCTTCGATGACATCATTGTCGGCGCCTACCGCAACGACGATTTGGGTCCCACGGCTGGCAAGGTCTATCTTTACTATGGCTCTGCCGCCGGCCTGGATGTCGCCACGCCCACCACCATCACCGGTGAGAATTTCTTTGACCGCTTTGGCTACGCGGTCTCCACGGCAGGAGACGTGAACGGTGATGGCTATGCTGATGTCCTGGTGGGTGCCACCGATTATGCTTTGGGGAGCAAAAAGGGAAAAGTGTACGTGTATCTGGGCAGCGCAGGCGGGCTCACCACCACCCCGGCCTTTACGGTGGAGGGTGAACAGGACGGCGATGAGCTGGGCTGGTCGATGGACACGGCTGGCGACATGAACGGCGACGGCTACGCGGACATCCTGATTGGTGCGCCCAGTTTTGCCCTGAATCAGGTAGAATCGCCCGGCCGCGCCTACGTCTACTACGGCGGCCCATCGGGCTTATATCCAACACCTGCCATCACCGTGACCGGCGCCGAAGATGGCGACCAGTTGGGCTTCTCGGTGGCCTCGGCCGGGGATGTCAACGGGGACGGCCAGGGGGATATCCTGATTGGGGCCAATAAGTTTGATAACGGCGGCCAGTCTAATGATGATGTGGGGGTGATTTATTTGTACTATGGCATCCTTGAACCTCGACCAGCAGATATCGGGATTAGCCTGTGGGTGGAGCCGACCAGTGGACCGGCGGGTTCCACGGTAACTTACACCATCGCCTACAGCAATGTGGGTGAACTTGCTGCTACGGACGTGGTGATCACAGATGTCATTCCGGTCTCCCTCA